>JAJYXX010000338.1 GCA_021801545.1 Chloroflexota bacterium
TGCCGATCCACGATCCGACGAACAACTTCAAGCTCTACTCGCGCCGGTTCCTCGACACGGTCACGATCGAGAGCACGGCCGGCTTCGAGCTCGCCCTGGAGCTGAGCATCAAGGCGGCGCTCGCCGGCCGCCGCCTCGCCGAAGTCCCGACGACCTGGCGCGATCGAACCGCCGGCCAGAGCAACTTCAGGCTGCGAGCCTGGCTCCCGCACTATGTTCACTGGTATGTGGCGGCGATTGCTGGTCGCGTCGAGCGGCTGCCAGGACTGCGCATCGTGTCGCGTTTCGGGTTCGTTCGAGGGCTCCGACTCGCGGCCGCGAGCTGGTTCCTCGCGCTGCTCATCACGACGCCGCTCCGGGGCGAGTTCCTTCTCACCCCCGGAACGATCGGCAACGACGTCTCCAACTACCTCGCATCCGGAGAGCGTTTGAACGCGGGACATGACCTGTATCGCCTGCAGCCTGGCGATCGCCTCGTCCCGACGTACCCGCCGTACTACGTCGTTCCGCTCGTGTCACCCCCGCCGATCGCGGTCCTGTGGCGCCTGCTGGCACTCCTGCCCGAGCAGGTCGCGGTCTACGGCTGGTGGCTGGGAGGGCTATTCGGGACTGTTCTGACGACGCTGTGGCTCGTCAGGCGAGGATCGGGCGTCGCCCAGCTGCTGGTGATCTTCCTCGCCGGTGAGATCGCGTGGACGGCCTGGTCGGGCAACGTGAACGCATACGTCCTCCCACTGCTCGCGATCGCTTGGGCATGGCAGCGACGCTCACCCACCCTGGCAGGCGCTTGCCTCGCGCTGGCGGTTGCAGGGAGGCTGACGCCGATCCTCGTAGGCTGGTGGGCCGTCGTCACGCGCCAGAAGCGCCTAGTCGTTGCCGGGACCGGCGCCCTTCTCATCCTGGGGATCGCCAGCCTCGCAGGGGCTGGGATCACCGCCCATCTGGCGTGGCTTGACGTGGCGCGTTACACGCTGACGACGGGTGCCCGGGACGAGAGCCTGATCGGCATCCTCAAGGGCATCGGGGTCCCAGCGGCCCTTGCTGGTGTTGCTGGTCCGGCATTCGTCATCTTGTGGGCCGGGGGCCTCTCCGTGCTCCACCACCGACCTCGCGTTGGCTGGGTGCTGGCCAGCATCGGTATCGTCCTCGTCTCCCCTGTCGTCCATGCCGGCGCACCGGCACTTGCCGTCCTCGCCGCTGCCGTGACGATCGAGCCCCTCGCGGCCACGGGTCGCACCGGGCGTCTCAGCGACACTTCGGCCGCCCGAACGGACGCGCAAGCCACGAGGCCCGCCCAATGACGTCCCCGTTTCGGGGTCCTCGTTTTCGTCATCCCAGCTCCCACTTCATAGAGAGCCGGAGGATCGGCCGCGTCGTCGACCGGACGCCGGGTCGAGTGGGGCGCCCCAGGCCACCGTCAAGCCCGGGTGGAGCCCACGGCTGGGGGATCGGGCTCGCACATCAGGAGCCCACGGTGGTCGTCGCTGATCGGAAATGACGTTGTGGTGGCACCCCAACCCAACAAAACATCGATTGTCGCGCGCTGCGGTCGGGCCGGCTTGCCCGCGCTCATCCTGGTGAGTATAGGCAGGCGTCCCGCCCAAGCAGTTACGAAGGTTCTACTCCGGCGCCCGACTGGTGGGCTTGGAGCGTCTGTCGACTCTGGTAGAGTCGGCGGGCAGACTGCTTGCCAGGCGACCCCATGACCGACACACCCTTACTGGACGCCGACGTTCGCCCGCCCGCCGATCTCGATCTCGTCGTTCTCGGCGGCGGCGGTCACGTCGGCCTGCCGCTCAGTCTCGCGTTTGCGCGGGCGGGGCTCCGGGTCGGGATCTTCGACACGATGCTCACGCCCGAGCGCGCCTTCGGAGGCCGCCGAATCCTCGTTGCTGGCGGGGCAGGCCCCGTGGGTGGTGTGCTCACGCCCCGGCCTGTCGAGGCAGGTGCGCGAGTCACGGTTCTTGACGACCTTTTCACCGGGCGGGCCGAGACCATTCCGACCGGCGCTCAGCCTGTCCAGGTTTCAGTCACCGATCAGGCGCCTGTCCGCGGGCTTGTGGGCGAGCACCCCTTCGTGTTCTACATGGCCGCCTGCAACATCGTCGCCTCGACGCAGAGTCCCCATGACGACTTCGAGACGAACATCGGCGGGACGCTCAACGTCCTGCGTGGCATCGAGGCTGCCGCGAAGTGGTTCGTGGACGATGGGTTCGCCCGCGTCGGTTCGCGCGGCTGACGTCTGCGGCTCGTTCGCAGGCCGATGACGAGCCAGGGACCGGCGGCACCGCGGACGCCGTCTCGGTGGCGCCGTCGCCTCGAGGTCGCGCTCGTCGCGCTTGCGCTCGGCACCGTGGCGGCGTTGCTCGTGGTGTACTTCCGTCGCGGCTTCGTGCCCGGGGATGCGTACACCTACCTTGCCGCCGGGGAGCGCCTGAACGCCGGCCACCAGCTTTACGCTCTGTCGCCGGGCGATCGTCCCGTCGGGCTCAAGCCACCCTACTGGACGGTGCCGCTTCTCTCGCCGCCCTTGATCGGGGTCCTCTGGAGACCGCTCGCGCTTCTCCCCCTGGAACTGGGCGTGTATCTCTGGTGGGCGGCCATGATCTCGTCGATCGTCGGGGTCGTGCTGGTGACACTGCGCCGTCGGCCAATCGCCGGTTCGATGGCCGTGCTCGCTCTGTCGATCCCGATCACCTACGAGATCGGCGTTGGGAACGTCAACGGCCTCCTTCTCGCGGGACTCGTCTGTGTCTGGTGGTTGGTCGCCCGCGGTCGTGAGGTCGCGGCCGGGGCGCTGCTGGCGATCCTCGTTGCCGTCAAGCTGATGCCGGCCGTCTTCGTCGTCTGGCTGCTCGTGAGCCGCCGGTGGATGGCGCTGGTCGGTGTCGCGCTCGGCGGCCTGGCATGTGCGATCGTCAGCCTAGCCGGTGCCGGTTTCGACGCGCACCTCCGATACCTCGCCGTGATCGGCCAGACGATGACCGGTGGGACCAGCGACCTCAGCCTAGCGGGGCTCGGTCGATCCCTCGGCCTGCCCCAGGCCGTCGCTGCAACACTCCCCGCCCTCGGGGCGATCTTTGGGCTGGTCGGACTCTTCGTCTTTCGCGGGCGGCCGGCCGTCGGCTTCGTCGTTGCCGTGGTCGCGATGGTGTCCGTGTCCCCGGTCATGAATATCAACACACCGACGCTGCTTCTCGCCGCGCTTGCACCCGCGATCCTGCCCGCCCGCGTCGCCACCGGAGGGGAGGCGGGCGATCAGTTCGCTTCTTCAGGCCGCGCCGCGGAGGCGCGGCCGGCCGCCAGATGATCGGAGGGCACGTAGGATGGCGCGCACGCCAGCGAGCCGCGATCCCGGCTGGCACGTCCAGGTCTTGCGTCGCCCGACTGTTTGGTTCATCGCCACGACAGCCAGTACCATCGCCTGCCGGCGGCGGAAAGGACGAGGCCGATGGGCGGTCAGACCGGCGTCGAGACCCAGTAGCGCTCGGCGTAGTCGGGCAGGCCACCGAGCGCGGCGAGCTTCGCGCCGTAGCCGCGGACCGCGTCGGCCATCGCCTCGCTGCCGCCGAACAGCCGGCCGAGCTGGCTGGCGTAGAGGCTGATGCCGCTGATCTTGCGCTCGACCTGGTCGCCGACGTCCGCGTACTCCGGGTCGAGCGAGACGGTCGGCGGGAGGCCGTCGAGCGCC
>JAJYXX010000171.1 GCA_021801545.1 Chloroflexota bacterium
CTGACGATCAACTTCTTCTGGGTGATCGTCAGCGCGCTGAACTTCCTCGTCTTCCTCGCGATCATCAGGCAGTTCGCGTTCAAGCCGCTGAGCGGGATGCTGAACGAGCGCCGCCAGCGGATCGAGCAGGGGTTGCGCGACGCCGAGCAGGCGCGTCGCGAACGCGACAGCGCCGAGCAGGAGCGGATCGCCGTTCTCGTCGAGGCGCGCCGGGAGGCGAACGAGATCCTCAATCGCGCCCAGAAGGTGGCCGAGGAGACCCGTGAGGCGGACATCGCGGTCACCCGCGAGGAGCTCGAGCGGATGCGCCTGCGCGCCGCCGCCGAGATCGAGGCGGAGAAGGAGCGGGCGCTGGCCGACCTGCGGGCCGAGGTCGCCGATCTCGCCCTTCGGGCCGCCGGCCGGGTCGTGGGCGAGACGATGACCGGCGAGCGGCAGCGCCGTCTCGTCGAGGAGTTCCTCCACGAGGCGTCCGTGCCCGGGTCGAGGAGCTGATGGCCCGCCCGACCACCACCGCCCGCCGCTACGCGGAGGCTGCCTTCGAGATCGGCCTCCGCGACGGGACCGTGGACGCCTGGCGAACCGAGCTCGAGGTGGCCGCTCAGGCCCTCGCCGACGAGCGGCTGACCCGTGTCCTCGCCAACCCCGCGATCCCGCTCGAGGCCCGGACGGCCGTCGTGAGCGACGCGCTCGCCGCCCGGGTCGGCCGGCCGGTCCTCAACCTCGTCCTCCTCCTGCTCCGCCGGGGCCGGATCGAGCTGCTGCCGCAGGTCGCGGCCGAGTTGAAGCGGCTCGACGACCACCGCCTCGGCATCACTCCTGCCACCGCGACGAGCGCCGCCCCGCTCGAACCGGACGAGGTGAGCGCCCTGACGACCCGCCTCGAGCAGCTCACCGGCGGTCGCGTCGATCTCGACCTGCGGGTCGATCCGAGCATCTTTGGCGGCCTCGTCGTGCGCGTCGGCGACCGCCTGATCGACGGCAGCGTACGCGGCCGCCTGGAGCGGCTGCGAAGTCGGCTCGTCTCGGGCGCCCTCTAGGAGATCCGATCCATGGCCCTTCGCTCTGACGAGATCACCAGCATCATCAAGTCCGCGATCGAGACGTTCGACACCGGGGTCGAGACCCGGACTGTCGGCACCGTCGTCATGGTCGGCGACGGGATCGCCCAGGTGTACGGCCTGGCCGACGCCCTCGCCTCCGAGCTGCTCGAGTTCCCGGGCGGCGTGATGGGGATGGCGCTCAACCTCGAGGAGGAGACGGTCGGGGCCGTCGTCCTCGGTGACGCGACCGCGATCAAGGAGGGCGACACGGTCAAGACGACCGGCCGGGTCGTCGAGGTGCCGGTCGGTCAGGCGCTCCTCGGCCGGGTCGTCAACCCGCTCGGTCAGCCGCTCGACGACAAGGGCCCGATCGCCGCCACGAAGACCCGCCCGGTCGAGCGGATCGCCCCGGGCGTCATCGTCCGCAAGTCGGTCGACACCCCGGTCCAGACCGGCATCAAGGCGATCGACGCGCTCATCCCGATCGGCCGCGGCCAGCGCGAGCTGATCATCGGCGACCGCCAGACGGGCAAGACCGCAATCGCGATCGACACGCTCATCAACCAGAAGGGCAAGGGGCTCGTCTGCATCTACGTGGCGATCGGGCAGAAGCTTTCGACCGTGGCCAAGACGGTCGCGATCCTCGAGCAGTCCGGTGCGATGGACCACACGATCGTCGTCGTCGCCGGGGCCGAGGATCCGGCTCCGCTCCAGTACCTCGCCCCGTATGCCGGCGTCGCGATGGGCGAGGAAGTGATGGAGGTCGGCGTCGAGCTCGACGGCCGGACGGTCAAGGACGCGCTGTGCGTCTACGACGACCTGAGCAAGCACGCCTGGGCGTACCGCGAGATGGCGCTCCTCCTCCGCCGCCCGCCGGGCCGCGAGGCATACCCGGGCGACGTCTTCTACCTCCACAGCCGCCTGCTCGAGCGCGCCGCCCGCCTGAACGAGGAGAGTGGAGGCGGCTCGCTGACCGCGCTGCCGATCATCGAGACCCAGGCCGGCGACGTCTCGGCCTACATCCCGACGAACGTCATCTCGATCACCGACGGCCAGATCTTCCTCGAGACCGACCTGTTCAACGCCGGTCAGCGACCGGCCCTCAACATCGGCATCTCGGTCTCGCGCGTCGGCTCGGCCGCCCAGACGAAGGCGATGAAGAAGGTCGCCGGTCCGCTCAAGCTCGATCTCGCTCAGTATCGGGCGCTGGCGGCCTTCGCCCAGTTCGCGTCGGATCTCGACAAGGCGACCCGCGACCAGCTGACCCGCGGCGAGAAACTGTCCGAGGTGATCAAGCAGCCGCAGTACCAGCCGCTCTCGGTCGAGAAGCAGGTGACGATCCTGTACGCCGCCACGAAGGGCGCCCTCGACGACATCCCGACCCCGCGCGTCAAGGAGTTCGAATCCGGGCTCTACCGGTTCCTCGAGACCGAGCGACCGGCGATCCTCGAGGAGCTCGGTCGGACGAAGGCGCTCACGGACGAGCTCTCGGCCGCCCTTGACGAGGCGATCACCGAATTCCGGAAGGCGTTCCTTGCGTAAGTGGTGGGAGCGGGCACATGCCCGCTCCGACGCCCCAGGACAAGGCGGCGCCGAGCACGTGAGCGATCGCACTCCAACGTGCGTGAGCGAGCGCGTGGAGGCGACAACGCCGCCCTGGGGAGGCCAGGGCAGGCTCCAAGGATGCTGGGCAAATGGCCAGCCAGCGTGACATCCGGCGTCGGATCGGCGCCGTCAGGAACATCAAGCAGATCACCCGGGCGATGCAGTTCGTGGCTGCCTCGAAGCTCAAGCGCGCCCAGGACTCGACGCTCGCCTCGCGCCCCTACAGCGACAAGCTCGAGGAGATCCTCGCCGACCTGGCGGCCGTGCTCGGCGGTGAGGATCATCCGCTCCTCGCCACCCGCGACAGCGATAAGCGGCTGATCGTGCTGATCACGACCGACCGCGGCCTGGCCGGTCCGCTGAACACGAACACGATCCGGTTCGCCGCCCGCGAGATCACCGAGCACTCCGGCGACCTCGCGGTCGTGACGGTCGGGCGCAAGGGGCGAGATGCGATGCGCCGGGCCCGCGTCCCGCTCGAGGCCCACTTCAGCGGCTACGGGGACCGCCCGACCTTCGCCGACGTCCTGCCGCTCGCCAGGCTCGTCACCGACGACTACCTGGCCGGGACGTACGGGCGGATCGACATCATCTACTCCCACTTCGTCTCGACGCTCGTCCAGCGCCCGACGCTCAGCCAGCTGCTCCCGATCCGCCCGGCCGAGGACACGGTCGGGATCCCGGGCGGGCAGTTCCTGTTCGAGCCCAACGCGGCGACCGTCCTCGAGATGGTCCTGCCGCGCTACGTGGCCACCCGGCTCTACCAGGCGGTGCTCGAGGCGAAGGCCAGCGAGGAGTCGAGCCGGATGGTGGCGATGAAGAACGCGACCGAGAATGCCGAGGAGCTCATCGAGGACCTGACGCTCGTCTACAACAAGGTGCGCCAGGCGAACATCACCCGCGAGATGATCGAGATCGCGTCCGGCGCCCAGGCGCGCTGAGCGGGCGCAGACGCAGGAGGCAGAGACAGCACATGGCGACCGCCGCACCGACCGCGACCGGACGGGTGATCCAGATCACCGGCCCCGTCGTCGAC
>JAJYXX010000369.1 GCA_021801545.1 Chloroflexota bacterium
AAGCCGTAACCAGCGATAGCCTGCGCATTTCGCTGAATTGGCCACGCCAGTCCGCGCGAAATGGACACCCTGGATCGGGGTATTGGCCACCCCCTCGGAGGCCGCGTCAGCGGCCGACGCGGGGCGTCGGCGTCATCCCCTGATCCTCACCTCCTTCCGGTTCGTGGCGGGGTCGTTGGCGGGTAGTGTGGCACGGCGAAGGTGCCGCTCTGGCAGCCCGGCGTCATCGGCGGTCCTTCGGACCGTCGCTCGCCGGGGACGCCGCAGCTGTGGGCGGCTCTGAGCGGCGCAGGGACGCGCCGGTGAGCTCGATCCGGTGGGCAGCGGCGAGCAGGCGGTCGCAGATGGCGTCTGCGACGGTCGGTTCGCCGAGTCCCTCGTGCCAGAGGGCGACCGGGAGCTGGCTCGTGACGATGGTGGAACGCAGCCCCGCCCGGTCCTCGATCACCTCGAGCAGATCGGCCGCCTGGGCGTCGGTGAGGGGCTGGAGCGCGAAGTCATCGAGGACGAGGACGTCGATCCGGGCCCAGGCCGCGAGCAGGCGCGGCAGGCGGCCGTCGAGCCGCGCCGTGGCCAGCTCGGCGAGCAGGCGCGGCACCCGCGCATAGAGGGCGCTGTGCCCGGCCCGGATGGCGGCGCCCGCGAGGGCGCAGGCGAGATAGGTCTTGCCGACTCCCGTGGGCCCGGTGACGAGGACCTGCTGGTGGGCGCTGACCCAGTACGACGCGGCAAGCTCGAGCAGGACGCTCCGGTCGAGCCCGCGCGGCGCCCGGAAGTCGATGTCCTCGATCGTCGCCGCGACCCGCAGCTTGGCCGCGCGCAGGTAGCGCTCGAGCCTGCGGTTCTCGCGTTCGGTCGCCTCCCGGTCGACGAGCAACCCGAGGCGATCCTCGAAGGGCAGCTCGGCGTAGGCCGGGTTCTCGCGCTGCTCGGCGAGGGCGCGGGCCATGCCGCCGAGGTTGAGCGCGAAGAGCTTGTCGGATGTGGGGTTGGTGAGCACGTGGCTTCCTCCTTGTCGGTTGCGGTGACGGTCCATACCGTTCACTCGTAGTAGCCGGGGCCGCGGACGTTGGGGTGATCCCGGGTGGCTCGCACGGGCGCCGGTTCCGGCAGCGGCGCCCGGTCGAGGCCGGCTTTCAGGATCGAGTCGACGCTGCGGTAGGACAGGGCACCCACCGCGAGCGCCCGGGCGCAGGCAGCCTCAAGGCGTGCCTCCCCGTGGCGGCGCCCGAGGCGGAAGATCCCGAGGCACGATCGGAAGCCCTGCTCGGGGTGGGGCCGGCTGCGCAGGATCGCCGCCACCAGGGCGCCGGTGGCGGGTCCGGTCTGCTCGCCCCAGGCGACCAGGCGCCCGGGCGTCCACTCCAGATGCCGGCGGTGGGACTCGGGCATGTGCGCCGTCTCGGTCGTGTGCCGGCCCACGGCGTCGCTGCGGAGGTGGCTCGCCACCCGCCGGCCGCGGACGAAGATTTCGACCGTGCGGGCGCTGGCGCGGACGTCGGCCTGCTCGCCCACGAGGCCATACGGCACGCTGTAGTAGTGGCGGTCGAGCTCGACGTGGTAGTCGATCGACACCTTCGCCTGCTTCCAGGTCGCGTACTCGTAGGGGGTCGCGGGCAGCGGCCGCAGGGCCGGCCGATCGAGCTCCGCGAACAGGCTCGCCCGGGATCCCGCGAGCTTCTTGAAGGGGCGGTCGTTCAGCCAGGTGACCCGCTCGCGGATCGCCCGGTTCGCCTCGGCAATCGAGAAGAACGTCCGGTTGCGCAGGGCCGCCGCGATCCAGCGTTCGGCCACCAGAACGCCGGATTCAACTTTCGCCTTGTCCCGTGGCTTCTTCGGCCGAGCCGGCAGGATGGCACACCCGTAATGCGCGGCCAGCTCGGCGTACGAGGCGTTGAGGATCGGCTCGTAGCGATGCGGCTTGATCACCCCGGCTTTGAGGTTGTCCGGGACCAGGATGGCGGGGGCTCCGCCCAGGAACTCGAAGGCCCGGACGTGGGCCGCCGTCCACCAGAGCTCGGCCTGGGAGGGCAGCGCCTCGGCGTACGTGTAGTTGGACGCGCCCAGGACGGCCACGAAGAGCTGGGCCTGCGTGATCTCGCCGCTGAGCGGGTCGGTGATCGGGATGGTCTGCCCCGCGAAGTCGAGGAACAACTTCTCGCCGGCGCGGTGGTCCTGCCGGAGGACGACGTCGAGCCTGCCCGCCCAGGCGCGGTACCGCTCGGTGAACCAGGTGTACCCGAAGCCGTCCGGGCAGGCGGTCCGGTACTCACTCCACAGCAGGGCGAGGGTCACGCTCTTGCGCCGCAACTCGCGGTGGACCGCTGGCCAGTCCGGGACGGGACGCGTGAGGGCCGCTGGCACCGGGGCCGCTCGGTCGAAGAGGCGCTCCTCGAGGGCGCGGTCGTCGAGGTCGGGCGGCAGGGGCCAGCCCAGGCCGGCTTCGGCCGCCCGCACGACGTACCGGCGGACGGTGGAGCGGGGCAAGCCGGTCGCGATGCCCGCCTGGCGCGGGCTCAGGCCCTCGGCGAGGCAGAGCCGCAGGGCTTCTCTGATCTTGCGCATGGCAGCACGGGGACGGGGCACCGGCATCTCTCCTGGAACGTGGACGTATTCCAGGCGAGCGTGACGGGTCCGGGACGCCTCATGCCGGCGCTGCCGACGACCTATCCGAGGGGGTGGCCATTACCCGTGAAACAGGGTGGCCAATTCCGGCGAAACAGGGTGGCCATTTGCCGTGAAACCGGGTGGCCAAAACCCGTGAAATCCGCAGGTCTGTGCGATCGACGGCCGCCCGCCCTCAACGAGCGGCATGGCGATCGACTACCGGATCCGCTACGCATTCGCGGTGACGCGACCCATCGATCTCATCGCCTACGGTGGCGCGGCCGACGTCCTCTCGAACCTCCTCCTGGAGATCGACCCCGAGCATCCGGCGCTCTGGCGGATGATCCCCGGTTCGGGCCTTGGCGTGCAGCAGAAAGTCGACCCGCTGACCCCTGGCCTCCCGCCGAACCCAGTGTCCGCCTTCTTCGCCCGGCTGGCGGATCGGATCCCGGTCATCGCGCCCGTCGGCCGTGCGCTCGATGACGCGGCCGAGCGAGAACTCTCCCGCTACTGCTTTGCGCTCGGGCTCTTTGAGGAGGTTTTCCGGACAGGGACGGTCGCACCCGGCTCGCTGCTCAACGCGATGGGTCCGACGACGACGGTCGACGAGTTCCTCGGCGCGATTCCGGACAGCTGGGTCGAGGATCTGGCCCAGCTCGGCCAGCTCTTCCTCGATGCCTTCGAGGACCGCTTCGACCGACCGGCGGTGCTCAATCCGGTCTTCGCCCAGAGTCGGGCGGTCGGCGGCGCGGACGCCGACCTCATCAGCGACGGGATGCTGCTCGAGATCAAGACGACGATCAACCCGCGGATCGACGGCGCCTGGATCCGGCAGCTCCTGGGCTACCTCCTGCTCGACACGGTGGGCGAGTTCGAGGTCACGTCGCTCGGGCTCTATCTAGCACGGCAGGGACGCCTCCTGGTGTGGCCGTTGCCCGATGCGCTCGACAGCATCGCAGGGCAGCCCGTCGATCTCTCCGCGGTTCGCCTGGAGTTCGCGACCTTCCTAAGCACGCTCGGCGATGGCTGACCGAGCGAGCAGCATCGAGCAGATAGAGGACACCGAGGGTGGCGGCA
>JAJYXX010000209.1 GCA_021801545.1 Chloroflexota bacterium
GAGCTCGGGCGCGAGCCGTCGGACGAGGAGGTGGGGGCGTTCCTCGGCCTGCCCGCGGCGGAGGTGGCTGCCACCCGGCGCGCGGCGCGCGTGCCGCTGTCGCTCGACCAGCCGCTCGAGGGCACGGAGGATTTGACCCTTTCGGAGCTGGTCGCGGACCACACGGTGCCCCAGCCGCTCGAGGCGGCGGTCGAGGCGGCGATGGCGCCGGCGGTCGAGGCGGCGATGGCTGGGCTCGACGCGCGCGACCAGGAGGTGCTCCGGCTCCGCTTCGGGCTCGGGACGAACGTGCCGCTCAGCCTCGACGAGGCGGCGGCGCGGCTCGGGCTGTCGCGCGAGCGCATCCGCCAGATCGAGGTGCGCGCGCTCCGGCGGCTGCGGGAGGCCACCGGCAAGGAGCGGGCGGCGGCGCTCGTCGGAGAGTAGCGCCTGCGCCCGGCCAGGCCCGTCGGCAGGACGCGGGTTGGATCAGCGCTCGGAGGGAAGAATGGCCGGCCCTTTGAAGGGCCGGCCATTTCTGATCATGGGTCGGTGAAGATCAGGTGGCCGCCGATGCGACGCCACACGATGTGCGCGTACGGTCCCCGCTCGTCGGTCCCGTAATGGAATGTGGCCCTCCCATCGTGGTCTTCGTCCCAGGTGAGCCGGTACGGCCGGGGCTCGGGCCAACTCCCTTGGACCGGGTGAACATCGAGACCGGCGCGGATTGCTCCTCCAGCCTCGAGGTCCTCGATGAACTTCCGAACGGCCACATAGAAGCGCGCCTTGCGGTCCGCGTCCATCCGGACAAAGGCTCGCTCGAATGCAGGCCTGACCTCATAGGTTGGCATCCGTCGGTCGTTCTGCAGCCTCCATCGAGGCGACTTTCTCCATCATCTCCGGGCCGCCTGTCTGCTCCAGCCAGCCCAGGAACTCTTCGCTCGAAGCGAAGTGCCGAATCTCCCCGCCGGACCGAGTGGGGATGAGGACCTCCACCTCGTCTCCGAGGCGCAGTCCAACAGACGCGGGGTCGCCGAGGAGCTCGAGATGTCCCCTGTCGTCGATCACCCGCGCCTTCATGTCGCTCGTAACTCCCTGTGTGATGGTGCTCTCCTTCCTGGACCGGTCCTTCCACCGGTCCCTCGTCCCGGTGGGGTGTCCGACCACAGGTCGGCATGTCCATCATACGCGAGCAGCCTGGCGGAGGCTCGGAGTCGTCCCCACTCGGATCCGGCGGCCGCGCGCCAAGTACGCGGGAGATGCGCGTCGGAGAGTAGCGCCTCCGCCCGGCCAGGCCCGTCGGCAGGACGCGGACAAAGGAGGCGTCGTGGCGGCTGGCAGCGGGCTTTTGGACCTGCTCTCGGAGATGCGGGCTGGCTGGCACGGACAGGCGAACTGTCGCGGCATCGACCCCGAGCTGTTCTTCCCCGAGCGCGGCGGGTCGAGCGCGGAGGCGAAGGCGGTCTGTGCCGGGTGCGTCGTTCGCGAGCAGTGCCTCGACTACGCGCTCGAGAACCACGAGCGCTTCGGGATCTGGGGCGGGCTGTCCGAGCGGCAGCGGCGCCACGTGCGCAGCGCGCGGCTTGCGGCCCGTGCCGCTTCGCCGACTCGGGCCGCGTCGTAGGAAAGGAAGGGGACGGGATGGGCAAGGTCGGGGACGTCCACGCTGCGGGCAGGCGAGGCCATGCGGCCGCGCTCGTGAGCGGCGGGACGAGCGGCAAGGGCGGTGGCTTGCAAGTGTTGGCGGTGCGCGCCGCCGATAACCCGGGCATGACCGCGCCACGATTCGCACCAGTCCCGCCGGCTCCACGCGCCGCGACCCGCTACCTCGGGGGTCGCCGGGCGCGGGCGTTCTCCTCCGGTCTCGTCGCGGAGGTCTGGGCGGCCAACGGCGCGCTGCACGAGTCGTGGCAGGCCGAGATCGACGACCTGGGCCTGACGCCGACGGAGGCGTTCGTGCTGCGGCGGGTCGTCGCAGCGGAAGAGCCGACCGCGACGCAGCTCGCGGCCGAGATGCGCTGCAGCCGAATCGACGTCAAGCGTCGGCTCGCCCGGCTGGTGGCACAGGACCTGCTGGCCTTCGGCGCGCCACGGCCGCCGGACGGTCGCATGGAGATCGCCGTGAGCGAGCGTGGCAGGTGGGTCGCGAAAGAACTCGACCGCCGGGAGACGGCCTGGATGCGCCGGCTTCTGCGTGGCTTTTCCGGGGCGGAGCTCGAGATGCTCGAGGCGCTGCTCGCACGGCTGGCGACGCGGGCGAACGGTGCCTCGTCGGCGCGGGCGAGGCGGGGCGCCTGAGCGCGTCGGCGCCTGGATCCGTGGCCCCTTCGTGCCGAGGATCGCATCGCTGGTACCTGGCGATGCAGTTGTCGGCGAGCGGGACTCCGATCGCACCGTGGTCAACGTCGGCTTCGTCGTCAACCCGTCCTGGGTGCCACGCTCGCAGCTCGTCGGTTCCGGCCTGTGCAGCCTGCCGCTTGTGACCGGCAACGTCGGTTGCTGGCCCCAGCTTCGCTGGTCTGTCGCGGAGGTCGCGCTGATCGAGGCGGTGCTCGCCCGCTCGAGGCGGGAGCCGGGCGCTCGACCGGTGGGATGCGTTGAGTTCCGACGGCGCGGCGCCTTCATGGACCCGGGATAGAGCGGGCACTTCGACGTCTGTTTCCGCCGCGTCGAGGAGGCAGCGGCGATGGGGAACGGTGCGCCCTGCGACCTCACCCGCCGTTGCCCGGTGGAGGACGGGACCGGGACCTGAGGGGCCTCGCGTCGTCGGTTCGGGACACTGCCTCGTCCGTCCCGCGAACGCGGTGAGTGGACAAGGAGGTGCGACATGGCAGAGATCACCGGTGAGGCGGCAGCGCTCGTGTGCCGGGCCGAGGCCCGGGGCAGTGCGCGTGCAGCGCGGGCGGTGCCGGTCGACTACCGGGCGCTCGACGCGATGGTGCGGCGCCAGCGGGCGCGGCTCACCCGAGCGATGCGGAGCGGCGACCCGAACGCGGTCGTGCTGGCCTGTCGGGACGCGGTCGCCGAGTGGAACCGGCCGGGGTCGATGTGGCCGGATGACTGGTCGCGCTGGCAGCGGGCGCTCGACGACGCGACCGGCTCGCTCGGGGCGGTGCAGCTCGAGGACCTCGCGTAACTCGTCTGGACGGGAGAAGGCAGGCACCTGGACGCGACACGGCCGGTAGGCGAGCTGCCGGCCGTGTCCACAGCACGGTTGGGACGTCCCTCAGCGTTGTCCAGGCCTCCTACGCCTGCACGCCTGGGGCGTCAGCCTCGTCGGTACCGAGCCCGATCGGGCTCAACCTCACTGGACGTCGAGCTTCCACTGGACGTCGAGCTTCCAGGCGACGTTCATCTGTTCCCACCTCCTTTCGTGCTCGGGGGCAAGGAGGCGGGCGAGGCGCAACGCCCCGCCGACCGCAGGCGGGCCGCGGTCGGTGGGGCGCGCGACGCTCACGACGTGCGCGGCTCAGGCCGTCGGCTTGGCCGAGTGCGCGCCGGCGCGCCGGCGGCCGGTGAGCAGGACGGCGAGGAGGACGAGCAGGCCGACGAGGACGATTGCGCCAGCGACGAGGGCGATGAGCAGCCCTGTCGAGAGCCCGGAGTGGACGACCACCTTCTCGATCTGGCCGGGCTTGGGGGCGACGATCGTCGGCTGGGTGAGGTCGACCAGGCTCGCCGCGCACACCGCGTGGGCGAGCGG
>JAJYXX010000200.1 GCA_021801545.1 Chloroflexota bacterium
GCGCCCACGAGGGTGCGGTCCCCGATGATGAACGTCGGCGTGCCGGTCATCCCCAGGCGCGCGGCCTCGGCCGTGTCGGCCCGCACGGCGGCCCGGTGCGTGTCCGCATCGACGCAGGCCGAGAAGCCCGGGACGTCGAGGCCCAGCTCCTCTGCGGCGCCAATCAGCCGTTCACGGCTGAAGGTGCCCGAATTGGGGGCCACGCGCGCCGCGTAGAGCCGATCGTGATACGGCCAGAAGGCGCCCTGGTCGGCGGCACACCGCGCCGCGTTCGCGGCGTCCTCCGACTCGGCACCCATCCAGGCGAAGTCGTGCCACTCGAGGCGGACCTTGCCCGTCGCCACATAGGCGGCCTCGATGCGCGGCTTCACCTCCCGCGCGAAGGCACCGCAGAACGGACACTGGAAGTCGGCATATTCGGCGATCACGAGCGGCGCGTCCACCGCGCCGAGGCTGGGTCTGCTCGCCTCGTGCTGCGACGGGGGCGGCGGCGGGTCGCTGGTCGCCCAGACGACGGCCGCTCCACCGGCGAGGACACCGACGATGAGCAACGGGAGCACCAGGCGTCGGAGCCGTGGCCAGCGAGTGGGCCCCCCGACGGCGCGGCCACCGCGCGGCGAACCGGCGTTCCGCGTGGCGCGCCGGGATCGGCTCGCCATCAGGCGCCCCCGCGTTCCATCGGCAGCGCCGAGCGCATCCAGGCGCTCGTCCCGCCGTTCACGTTGATCGGACAGGTGAAGCCGGCCTCGTGGAGCAGCGCTGCGGCAACGCGGCTGCGGTTGCCGGAGGCACAGATCACGTACACCGGCCGCTCCTTCGGCAGTTCGGCCGCCCGCCGCGGGAGTTCGCTGAGCGGGATGTGCCGGGCGCCGGCGGCATGGCCGGCGCGCCACTCGTGCGGTTCGCGGACGTCGACGAGGATGCCCTCGCCGCTGACGATCCGCTCATGCGCCTCGGCGGGCGTGGCTTCGGCGACGTGCGAACGGGGACGCTGCCAGAACATCAGCCCGGCCCCGTCCCGTTGCGCTCGACCGCGAGCAACTCGCCCGCGTCGATGATCAGGTCCTCGGCATCGTCGAGGCGGATCTCCGTGCCCGCGTACTTCGTGAACAGAACGCGGCTGCCGAGCGGCTCGATGCGCGTAGTCATGAATCCTCCTCGTCCGGGCGCGGCCCACGGCCGCCTGGATGTGGGTCCCGCCCGTCAGGCGCAGGCGGCCGTCTTCTCGCGAAGCGTCGCCGCGACGTCGATCTCGGTCAGGATCCCGAATCCCTCGGCTTTGAGCAGCTCGACGACGCGCGGTCGCAGATCGTCGATCGACTCGGGCCGGTGGACGCGGATGACATAGCTGGGGGGCGAGGTCGTCATGCGTGGATCTCCTTCAGTTGAGTGGGCGTCTCGCCCACGACGAGCGGGTGGCCCGCCGCCTCGTAGGCGGTGACGCCACCGATCAGGTTGATGAGCCGGTGGCGACCGGCTCGCTCGAGCAGGCTGGCCGCCACGGTGGAGCGATAGCCGCCGGCGCACACGACGGCGAGCGGCCGATCGTCGGGGACGTCGTTGAGCCGGCGCGGCAGCGCGCCGCCCGGGATGTGGATTGCGCCCGCGATGTGGCCGGCGCGCCACTCGCTCGCCTCACGGACATCGAGCACGCGCACGGCACCCGCCGCGATCTGGTCGGCGAGCTCGTCCGCGGTCCGGGTCTCCAGCCGGGCGATCGCGTTGCCGCTCGCGCGCCACGTGCCAAACCCACCCGCCAGGTAGCCGGCGACGCGGTCGTAGCCGGCACGCCGCAGCTGGGCGAGCGCGGGCGTCACGTCGTCGTCGTGGGTAAGCACGAGGATGAGTCCCCGGTCGGCCGGGACGACAGATCCGACCCATGTCCCGAACGTGTCGCGCAGCCCGATCCCGAAGGAGCCCGGGATATGGCCCGCGGCGAAGACCTCGGGGTCACGCGCATCGACGACGATCGCGTCGTGGCCGGCGGCGTGCTCGACGGCCTCGACGGTCATCGGGCGCGGCTCAGCGAGCCCGGCGAGCGGCGCGGCGCCGGCCTGGTTCAGGGCGCGCATCCGCCGCCAGTAGGCGGGAACGGTCGGCTGGTCGGTCAGGATGAACCGGCGGAAGGCCTCGGCATCGGGCTGGAGCAAGGCCGGATTGTGCCGCCGCTCATAGCCGATCGTGGACCAGCGCTTGCCGCCGATCCCCGAGCCGCACAGCGAGCCGGCGCCGTGGGTCGGATAGAGCTCGACCCAGTCCGGGAGCGGGGCGATCCGGTCGCGGAGCGTCGCGAACTCGACCGCGGCCGCGCGGGCCGCCTCCTCCGGACCTCCGAGCAGGTCCGGCCGGGCGGCCGTCCCGACGAGCAGGGCGCCGCCAGCGAACAGGACCCAGTCGTCGTCACTCCGCGAGAGGTCGGCGACGGCGAAGCTGACGTGGTCGGGCGTGTGGCCGGGCGTGGCCAGGACGCGGAACCGGAGCGAACCCAGGTGCAACTCGTCGCCGTCGCCGATGGCCTCGTGCGGCCGCGCCAGGGTCGCCGTCGCAGCAGCCCGGACGGTCGCCCCGGTTCGCTGCCGAAGCTCTTCGGCACCCGAGACATAGTCGTTGTGGACGTGGGTCTCGAGGATCTCGGTGATGCGCAGGCCCTCGGCCCGCGCGAGATCGATGTAGGCGTCGACATCACGGCGCGGGTCGACGACCGCGGCCAGCCCGGAATCCGCGTCGCCGACGAGGTAGCTGGCGTGCCCCAGGCCACGCACGAAGAACTGGTGGAGGAACATCGTTCAGCGCTCCCTTGGCGACAGATCGAGTCGGCGTCGGGCGATGCGATCGATGACGTCGCACGCCTCGACGAGCTCCGGCCCGCTGAGCCGGTAATGGATCGATGTTCCGGAACGGCGGGTCATGACGAGCCCGGCGTGGCGGAGCACGGCGAGGTGCTGGCTCGCGTTCGCCAGGCTGAGCCCGACCGCGTCGGCCAGCTCTCCCACCGACTGCTCGCCGGCCCGCAGGGCATCGATGAGCATTAGCCGCTTCGGATCGGTGAGCACCTTGCAGATCTCTGCGTGGAGGCGGTAGCGCTCCAGCCGGGATGGGTCGTCGATCGGTCGACCGGCCGCCGGGCGAACCGTGCCCGCAAGCTCGTTCATGGTCGGCCGTCGACGAACCGTACCGGCCCGACGGCGATCGCCGGCGTCGGGACGACGCGACCGAGGGAGTGGAACGTGTTGGTCAGCCACCCGTGTCGAGCACCTCGAGGCCGCGCGCCCGCCAGGCGTTCAGCCCCCCGTCCAGGTTGTACACGCTGGTGTAGCCGAGGCCGACGAGTGTCCGGGCGGCGATCGCGCTCATCGAACCGCTCCGGCAGTAGAGCACGATCTTCGCGGTCTTGTCGGCCGGCAGGGCAGCCGTCTCCTCGGCGATCCGACCGAAGGGAATGAAGACGTCGGTCTGGGCCAGCTCGCCCTCGTACGGCACGTGGACATTGACGAGGACGAAGTCCTTCGCCGCCAGCATCGCGGCGAGCCGGTCGGCCGGGATGTCGACATACGACCCGCCACCGTCGACCGGCACACGCACCTCCGATCCCGGACCGCCGCCGGCCGACGGCGAACAGGCGACGGTCGCCAGCGCGATCGCGACGAGGACGGCGGCGAGACGTGGTCGCGCC
>JAJYXX010000230.1 GCA_021801545.1 Chloroflexota bacterium
TGATCGGGCGACTGAACTCGCGGGCGACGATCACCTTCTGCTGGTTGCCACCGGACAGGTTCGCGACGTCGTTGAAGATCGAAGGGGTCCGGATGTCGAACGTGCCAACGGCCTCGACGGCCGCGGCCGCGATCCGCTCGCGGTCGAGGCGGGGTCCGTGCGAGTACGGCTCGAGGAAGTAGCTGTTCAGCACGAGGTTGTCCGCGACCGTGAAGCCCGACACGAGCCCGTCCTCGGTCCGATCCTCCGGGATGTGGCCGACCCCGGCCAGGAAGATCTGGCGCGGGTCGGGCCGCACCGACCGTCCGGCGATCCTGATCGCGCCGGCCTCGATCGGCCGCAGGCCGGTGATCGCCTCGACGAGTTCGGTCTGGCCGTTCCCCTGGACACCGGCGATCGCCACGATCTCCCCGGCCCGGACGACGAGGTCGAGATGATCGACCGCGAGCTGGTCGCGATCGTCGCGCACGACGAGTCCGCTCACCTCGAGAACCGGCTCGCCGGGCCGGGCGGGCGGCTTGGAGACGACGAGCTGGACGTCACGCCCGACCATCATCGTCGCCAGCTGCTCCTGGTCGGTCTCGGTCGGACGGGTCGTCCCGACGACCTTGCCCCGCCGCAGGACCGTGATCCGGTCGGCGATCGCCATCACCTCGTCGAGCTTGTGGGTGATGAAGATGATCGAGGTGCCGCTCGCCACGAGCGAACGCATGATGCCGAATAGCTCCTCGGACTCCTGCGGAGTGAGCACCGCGGTCGGTTCGTCGAGGATCAGGACCTCGGAGCGCCGGTAGAGCGCCTTGATGATCTCGACCCGCTGGCGAACCCCGACCGGGAGGTCTTCGATCCGGGCGTCCGGGTCCACCCGGAGGCCATGGCGCTCCGAGACCTCGACGATCCGTCGCCGCGCATCGGGCAGGTCGAGCAAGTCGACCGGCCCCCGGACCGACTCGCTGCCGAGCATGACGTTCTCGGTGACGGTGAAGACCGGGACGAGCATGAAGTGCTGGTGGACCATCCCGATCCCGGCCGCGATCGCGTCACCGGGGCCCTGGAAGCGGACGGGCCGGTCGTCGATCAGGATCTCGCCCTCGTCGGGGTGGTAGAGCCCGTAGAGGACGTTCATCAGCGTCGTCTTGCCGGCGCCGTTCTCGCCCAGGAGGGCGTGGATCTCACCCGGCTCGACGGTCAGGTCGATCGACTCGTTGGCGAGGACACCCGGGAAGCGCTTCGTGATGCCGCGCAGCTCGAGCTTCACGGACGACGACACTCCTCACAGCGGATCGATCGGGGACGCCCCGGGCGGGGCACGCTGCCGCGCAGTATGCCGAACCCGGAGGGGCGACTGCAACGCGCCACCTCGACGAACGGGATCCCGGGCCGGGCCGGCGACGGGACGGGCCGCGATGTCACCGTCAGCCGCGACGTCACCGTCAGTAGCTCGTGTCCGCCGGGCGCGCCGAACCGGCCACGATCGCGATCCCGTTGCTCGTCCCGACGAGGTCGGCGCCGGCAGCGAGGAGGGCGCGGACCTGGGCTGCGGTCTTGATCCCGCCCGAGGCCTTCACCCCGACCGTCGCCGGCACCCGCGCCCGCAGATAGGCGATCTCCTCGGGTGTCGCAACGCCGACGGCCCCGCTGCTCGCGTTCTTCACGTAGCGGACGCCGGCGGCGACGGCCGCATCGACGAGCGCATCCCAGCGATCCCGGGGCACGAGCGGCAGCTCGAGCATCACCTTGACCGGCGCGGGCATCGCTGCCCGGACGACCGCCGCCAGGTCGTCGCGGAAGCGATCGATCTGGCCGGCGAGGAACCAGCCGAGCGGGACCCCGATGTCGATCTCGTCGGCGCCGGCCTCGATGATCGCCCGTGCCTCCGCCACCCGCCCGGCCGTCGTCATCGCGCCGTACGGGAAATCGACCGCCGAGGCGACCCGGACCGCGCTCCCGGCGAGCAGCTGCTTCGCCTCCGGGACCCAGTTGGCCGGGATCATCGCGGCCTGGAAGCCGAACTCGAGGCACTCGCGGCAGTGCCGCTCGAGCTCCTCGGAGCGAACGCCCGGACGGATCAGGGTGTGCTGGATTCGGCCGGCGAGGGATCGCTCGCCAGCGCCGGCCGGCGAGCCGTCATCGATCGCGGAGACGTCAGGGGCTGGCTGGTCGGGCAGCGGCATCGCGTTCTCCTCGGCCGTCGGGCCGTCTCGTGGGCCATCAGGGCCGGGGCACCTGGCGGGAGAGCAGCTCGACGATCGTCTCGTAGAAACCCTCGGCATCGATCTCCTCGACGACCCGGGCGTTCGGGGTCCGTCCGAAGACACCCCAGTCGAACATCGAAAAGCCGCGGGTCAGCTCGCCCGCCGTCTCGACGTCGATGTAGTAGGGAGCGGTCCGCTGCACGATCGAGGGCTGAACGGCCACAAGGCAGGTCAGGGCATCGGGGTGGGTACTGCCCGGGATCCCGACCCCCTCGTCGAAGGCGAGGGTCGGCCCGTTGACGACATCGAAGAAGCGCGCCAGGGGCGTGTCGAGGGTGCGGATCCGGCCGAGCCGTTCCCGACCGAAGACCGCCTGGCGAAGGGTGAGATCCCAGGTCACGACGGTCACGTCGAAACCGGCCCGAAAGACGATCCGGGCCGCCTCGGGATCGACGTAGAAGTTGTACTCGGCCGCGGGCGTGATGTTCCCCCGGGCGTTGTTGCTGCCGCCCATCACGTAGAGCGCGCGCAGCTTACGGGCAAACTCGGGGTCTCTCGCCACGGCCAGGGCGATATTCGTCAGCGGCCCGATCGCGACGAGCGACAGCTCACCCGGGTTCGCGTCGACGAGCCGGACGAGGGCATCGACCGCGTGCTCGCGCTCCGGGCGCTGGGCCGACTCCGGCCAGCTCGCGCCACCCTTGCCGTCGAGATGGACGTATTCAGCGCTCACCCAGTCCCGGAGCAGCGGCCGGCGTGAGCCAGGGAAGACCGGCACGCTGCCGCCTCGCCCGGCGACGTCGAGGGTGATCAGCGCGTTCTTCACCTGCTGGTCGAAGGCCACGTTGCCGGCCACGATCGTGATCGCCTCGAGGCTCGCCTCAGGGTGCAGGAGGCCGACGAGGATCGCGAAGCAGTCGTCGGCGGCGGTGTCGGTGTCGATGATCAGGCGGGTCGGCACGGGAACCTCACGGGACTGGCAGGGCGGCGTTGCCGGCGATGATCTCAGATGACAGGCCCCGTCGCCGGGGCGACATCGGCCAGCCGAGGCAGGCCGGGGATGACGCCCGGACGGCCGACGCACCAGGCGCCACAGCGGCAGCCGAGGGCGACCGCCTCCTCCAGCTCGAGGCCGGACGCCAGGCCGAACGCGAACCCGGCGTTGAACGCGTCGCCGGCGCCAGTGCTGTCGACGACGACCGGTGCGACCTGAGCCGGGACCGCGACGAGCTGGTCGCCGCGGGCGATCAGCGCGCCCTGTGCGCCGACGGTCATGATGACCGTCCGACCGGTCGCCCGGGCGAGGGCGATGACGACGTCTCCCGCCTCGCCGTCGCTCCGACCGAGCAGCCGGCGCGCCTCGTGGAGGTTTGGGGTGAGGTAGTCGACACTCGCCAGCACGGCCGGCGGGAGCGGTTCGTCGGGCGCCGGGGCCGGGTTCAGGATCGTCGTCAGGCCCCGGGCGCGGGCGAGGGC
>JAJYXX010000108.1:0-1856 GCA_021801545.1 Chloroflexota bacterium
GTGCCGTCAGTCTTGACATGCATGGCCTTTGGTGGCTAGATATGGCCATGAAGCGCGTCGGCGTGGCGGAGCTGAAGGATCAGCTCTCGAAGCATTTGCGTACGGTCGAGGCTGGTGCCGAGATCGAGGTGACCGATCGGGATCGCCCGATCGCACGGATCGTCCCTGTGCGCCCGGCCGCGGCGGTCGCCGCTCAGCCACCCCGCACGCCGTTCGCATCTATCCGGGACCGACGCTACCCGCGCGCAGGATGGACGGTGAGTTCGACCGAGCTGCTGCTCCAGGAACGCCAAGGGCGTTGAACGCCTACATTGACTCCTCGGTGCTCCTGCGGGTCGTCCTAGGCGAGCCGGAGTCGCTGCCATCCTGGGGCCTCATCGATCAAGCGCTGTCGAGCGAACTGATCCGTCTCGAATGTCTGCGGACGATCGACAGGGCTCGTGTTCAGCTTCGGCTCGGCGACGATGCCGTCTCGCGCCAGCGGGCCAACGTGCTGGAGGCGATCGACAGCCTCGGCCTCATACCGCTCACCAGGCTCGTGCTCGAACGAGCCGCTGAGCCCTTTCCCACCTTGGTTGGATCGCTCGATGCAATCCATCTCGCGAGCGCGCTGCTCGTCCGAGAGCAGTACGACGAGCTGCTCTTTGCCACCCATGACCAGCAGCTTGCGGTTGCGGCACGCGCGATGGGCCTTCCCGTGGCGGGCGTCTCGACCTAGCGGCCGGCGTGCGGTGTGGGTGCGCCGAGGCGCCCCTGATCCAGCTCCGCCTCGATCACGTCGCCGTCGTGACGAACGACCGTCGCCCATTACGTTGATCGCTTGACGCCCGACTACAACCCGTGGCAGGAGTACGGGGGCCCGGATCGGTCGGGCATGCTCGAGCGCCCGAAGCGGAAGCCGAACGCAAGCCCGTCGAGCTAGCCCGACGCCCCGACATCGCTCAGGTCGGGGCCTAGGGCGTCGGCGCCGGTGACGCGGACGGTGGCACCGGCGGCGGCAGGATGATCCCGACGAGCGCAGCAACGACGCGATCCGGGTCGGTCCGCCACTGGTTCGCCGTCACCGCGATCGCGATCCGCGACTCCGGGAGATAGCGAATCACCGCCCGGGTCCCGATCAGGCGGCCGTCATGGCCAATCGCCGCCCACCCGCCGACGGTGACCTGCTGGACCGCGAACCCGTAGGGGCGGGGCGGGCTGAACGCCGCCGTTCGGCTGACGTCGAGCATCGCGGCGAGCGACTCGGGGCGCAGGACCCGGCCCCCGTAGAGTGCGCGCGCCCAGCGGGCCAGGTCCCAGGAGCTCGCGGCGAGCGCGCCGGCGTCCCCGGCCGCCGTCGTCACCGAGGTGAACGGTGCGATCGCGGTCCCGTCCGACTGGTCGATCGGTCGCGCGGTCGCGCTCGAGGTCGCGAACGTGTAGGCGTGGGCGACCGGGACGCGCGGTAGCTCGGCGCCCTGGTACGTGGCGCTCAGCAACCGGAGTGGCTCGAAGAACCGGGCCCGGAGCTGGGCCGGTACGCTCGCCCCGCCGGCGCGCCGGGCGATCAGGCCGAGGAGCACGTAGTTCGTGTTCGAGTAGCGCCAGCCGGCACCGGGTGCGAAGTACGGGCTCTTCACGTAGCGCAGATCGAGCGCCGGCGTCCAGACCCGACGCTTCGCGCCCAGGAGGGCCAGGTCGATCGATCGGTTCGAGAAGAAGTCGTAGACGCCACTTGTGTGGTCGAGCAGCTGGCGGATCGTCACCGCGGGGCCGACCGGGGCGCTCGGCAGCCAGCGCACGACCCGGTCGTCGAGGCCGAGCCGCTTCTCCTCGGCGAGCTTCAGGATGAGCGCCGCGGTGAACGTCTTCGTGAT
>JAJYXX010000108.1:1956-3668 GCA_021801545.1 Chloroflexota bacterium
CCTCGCGCAGGGGAGCCAGCTCGGCCACGAGCTCGGCCCGGCGGCTCATCGTGAACGACGAGGTGATCCCGACGTGGTGGAGGGTGCCGGCGGCGTCGTGGAGGCCGAGCAGGAGCGATCCGACGAGCGCCCCGGGGCCATCCTTGTGCCAGCGGAAGCCGGCGACGACGCAGTCGGCGGTCCGGACGTGCTTCAGCTTGACCATCGCCCGCCGGCCGGGCTCGTACGGCGCGTCGAGCCGTTTCGCGACCACCCCGTCGAGGCCGGCCCCCTCGAAGCGCTCGAACCAGTCGGCGGCGACCGCCCGGTCGGTCGTGGCGGGCGTCAGGTGGATCGGCGGTTCGGCGTCCCGGAGGACGGCCTCCAGGCGCTTCCGGCGCTCGCCCTGCGGAGTCAGCCGGAGGTCCTCGTCACCGAGGGCGAGGAGGTCCCAGGCGACGAACGAGGCCGGCGTCTCCTCGGCCAGGAGATTCACCCGCGAGGCGGCCGGGTGGATGCGCAGCAGGAGCGCCTCGAAGTCGAGACCGCGCGGCCCGGCGATGACGATCTCGCCGTCGAGGACGCAGCGCTCGGGGAGGTTCGCCCGGAGCGGCCCGTCGAGCTCGGGAAAGTAGCGGCCGAGCGGCTTCAGGTCGCGGCTCTGGATGAACGTCTCGCCGGCGTCGCGAAAGACGAGCGCCCGGAAGCCGTCCCACTTCGGTTCGAACAGCCAGCCTTCGCCCGCCGGCAGGGTCTCGGCCGGCCTGGCGAGCATCGGTTCGAGCGGCGGCTCGAAGGGAAGTCGCATGCCGGGACCTTACCACCCGCGTTCGACCCTTCGCAGCGGGCGCCGGGATCGCCTCCGGCTGCTCGCCGCCTCGCCCCGGGGTGGTCGGGAACCATCGGCGGCCCGCCACCGTCCGACGACTGCCACCCGAACACGCGAATGACGAGTGACGGACGACGAACGACGTCGACGGCGGCGGATGCCCAGGCGACGAACCGGGGTGGCGGAGCGGAGGTTTCGAACCATGCGAACGCGAATGCCGGAACGGCTCCGGCCGCTCGTGGTCGGCGTCGTGGTGATGATCGTGCTGGCGGGCTGCGCCGGATCGGCGTCCGTGCCGTCGACCGTCGGCGGGCCGGTCGGCGACGAGACCGGGCGCACCGGTGGAACGGTCGAGGGCGGGCCGGGCGGCGTTCAACCCGAGCTACCGCCCGGGTTCACGGCTGCGACGGCGGCCCCGATGCCGGCGCCGGAACTGGGGCCTGGCGCCGAGATCGGGAATGCCCCGCTGCGCGACGAGACGAAGGTGATCAAGACCGGCACCCTCGCCCTCGAGGTCTCGAACCTCGATCGGGCGCTCAGGGATGCACGGACGGCGATCGTCGGGCTGGGCGGCTACGTGAGCGGTTCCGACCAGTCGAACGAAGGCGACCGAACGCGGGCGACGATCGTCTATCGGATCCCGGCCGCGCGCTGGGACGACGCGCTCGATGCACTGCGCGGCCTGGCCACGAAGGTCGTGACCGAGCAGACGAACGCAGTGGAAGTGACCGGGCAGGTGCTCGACCTCGACGCCCGGATCCGGAACCTGCGGGTGACCGAGTCGGCGCTCCAGGCGATCATGGCCCGGGCGACGAAGATCAGCGACATCCTCGAGGTTCAGCAGCAGCTGACGGCCGTCCGCGAGCAGATCGAGCAGCTGAGCACGGAGAAGGCCCACCTCGAG
>JAJYXX010000098.1 GCA_021801545.1 Chloroflexota bacterium
CTCCGAGAAGCGCGTCAGGAGCGAGAGCCTGGCCGGCGAGCGCCGCGATCGACCATGGCGATCGGCTGCCGAGCGGGGGATCCTGGCGGCGAAGTGAGCGGCACTGCACTCAGATGGAGGACCCCTTCGCGGCATTTTACCGGACTCGGGCGCCGTGTTCGAGTCGCCGCGTGCCCGGCCGCCCGCCAGCCGGTGCCTCGGCCAGCCCGTCGCGATGAGGTTCGGATGACCCGACCAGCGTTCGATCGCCCGACGGATGAGCGATTCCTCGCCGGCCCGGATCGTCTCGATCAGCTGCTCGCTCCGGGCGTGGTGAGTGGCGGTCCTGGCCGGGGCGTGTTTCTATGTCACCCTCCCATGGTTGTGGGCGGCGGGCCGGCCGCCGGGGACCGGACGGCGTAGGCGATGACGACCGCCGAGAGCCCGCTGACGAGGGCGCCGATCGCGAACAGGCCCGGGATCGTTATCGCCCCGGCGACGATCCCGCCCGAGAGTGAGCCGGCGATCGCGGCCAGCCCGGCCACGCCCGCGTAGACGCCCTGGGCCGTGGCGGCGAGCGCGGCCGGCGCGCGGGCCGAGACGAACGCCACACCGCCCACGAACGAGAGCCCGAAGGCGAGCCCTTCGATCGGGGCGATCAGCACGAGCGTCGTGGCGTCCGTGGCAGTGGCCGCGGCCGCGGCACGAACTGCGAACAGGACGGCGCCGGCGACGATCAGGCGTTCGGTGCCGAAGCGACTCGCCAGGCGCGGGTAGCCGAACATGATCGGGACCTCCACCAGCGCCCCGACCGCCCAGGCGAGCCCGACCACCGTGGCCGGGCCGCCGAGGGCGACGATCTGGATCGAGTAGAAGCTGTTGACGGCGTTCAGGGTCGTCCAGACGAGGAGCGAGCCGATGAGGAAGAGCCGCATCTGGGGCGCCGCCACGAGCGTCCGGGCCCCGCGCAGGACGTTGACGCCACGCCCGGTGCCGCGGCGCGGCAGCGAGAGCGCGATCAGGGCGGTGACCGCCAGGGCCGGGATGTAGACGACGAAGAGCGCCAGGTCGCCGTGGGTGTCGATCAGGCTCCCGACGAACCAGGCGGTGGCGACGAAGGCGAGCGAGCCCCACGCCCGGAGCTGTCCGTAGCGGATCTTGTCGGTCCCCAGGAGGTCGAGTGTTCGCGCGTCGAGGATCGGGCCGATCCCGGCCAGCCCGAAGGCGAGGACGAGGACGCTGGCGGCGACGAGCGGCAGCTCGCGGGCGTTGGCGAGGGCGAACGCGCCGGCGGCCGCGACGAGAGCGGCCGCGGGCAGCGAGGCGCGCGAGCGGGAGAAATGGTCCGTGAGCCCGCCCCAGATCGGGGCCGCTACGAGCTGGGTCGCCGCCGAGAGCGCGGCGAGGAGGCCGATCGTGCCGAGCCCCAGGCCCAGGCCGCGGTAGTAGACCGGCAGGTACGGAAAGGCGGCCCCGATCGCGATGAAGTAGACGACGTACGTCAGCGCGGCACGCCAGATCGGTGGCACGGCGCCAGGCACGGGATTCGGCACGGGGAGCAGGAGAGGGCCGGCTCAGGCGAGCCGGTGCTCCTCGAGCGGCACGTCCCAGTGGGCCTCGACGAGCTCGAACCGGCGCCGCTCCTCGGCCGCGAACCGCGCCTGGTCCGGATAGAGCCGCTCCGCGATCGTCCGGTCCGAGTGCTCCTCGAGGGCGGCCCAGTCGCGGTACGTGATCGTCACCAGGACGTTCCAGTCGGCCCGGCCGTCGCCGTGGAAGCGGGGCGTGAAGAGCCGGACCTCGAGGAGGCGCCCGGCCGCCAGCTGCTCGCGCAGGATCGGCCAGTGGTTCCGCTCGAAGAGCTCGAGGAACTCGTCGTGGTGGCCCCAGCGGACGCGATAATAGTAGGCGACCCGGACCGGCCGGTCGGCGGACATGGGCGTTCCTCCAAGGATCTCGTGACGCGGGGTTCGTGTTGACGTGGGGTTCGTGTCGGCCTCAACCCTACCGCGGCCGTGGGCCCGGCGTCGGGGGGCCGATTACCGAGGCGACGAGGCGCTCCATCCGGGTGCGGTGCGAGCCATGCCAGTAGATCGCGTCGCAGTCGGGGCAGCGGGCGAAGAGATCGTAGTAGCGGCGGGTGAGCGGTTGCAGCCGGTCGAGCACCTCCTCGCGGCTGACCGGGGCCAGGCGGCCGTTGCACCGGATGCACCTCGTGAACGGTGCAGCGGGTGGCCCGAGCCCGAAGCGCTCGACGATCTCGCGCAGCTGCTCGCGCGGCTGATCGGAGCGGACGAACCGGCCGCGGTCGACCGCGCTGCGACGGAGCAGGGCCCGGTCGCGGGTGAGCAGGATCCGGTTCTCGTCACGCGAGATCGCGGCGAGAAGGTTGTCGTCGACGTCGTTGCGGTACCAGGTATCGAAGCCAAGCATCCGCAGGTAGGCCGCCAGCCGGCCGAGGTGGCCATCGAGGACGAACCGGGGCTCGCCGGGCGGGGGCGGCCCGACCCGGTCGGTCGGGTCCAGCTCGATCGAACGGAAGGCCGGGTAGACGCTCACCCGGTCGCCATCCGCGAGGCGATGCGAGAGTGGCACCGGTCGGCTGTTCACGAGCACGAGGTCGACCTCGGGGTGGGGGACGCCGAGGGCCTCGATCGCGTCCTTCACCGCCGGCCGGCCGTCGAACCGACGCTCGAACGGGACGCCACGCCGGCGGGGGGCCAGGAAGTCGTTCAGCTCGCCGTAGAACCGGAACGTCGCGGTCGCCACCGGGCTGCGTCTCCTGTTGATCGTCTGTCGTTCGCCGGTCCCCCGCCGGCGCCGGGCCGGCTCCGCCGACCGCGTGGGTTTCTCGCCGGCGCCGGGCCGGCTTCGCCGACCGCGTGGGTTTCTCGCCGGCGCCGGGCCGGCTCCGCCGACCGCGCGGGTTTCCCCGTCTCGCCGCCTCGCCTGCCCGCACCCGTCAACTGTCGGGCACGGAAAGCGCCCGGTCCAGTGCCAGGTATCGTGCGGCCTGTTGCCGGTTCCTTGCGCCCGGCGTCGGAAACCCGACCGGGCTTGCGCACGGTGAAAGCAACCGACTCGGCGAGCCGTCTGACGGTCGCGCTCTTGCGCCGGGGTGAGCGTCGGCGCCCGCTCGTGCCGAGGCGGGCCGGAAACTTGCATCCGGTCTCGGGAGACCGACCGGCCCGAGCCGTCCGAGCCGGTCGGTTGGTCGGTTACTTTCATGTCGTGCAAGCCCCGGGCCCCAACCCGTACCCCCGGCCGGACCGGTGCGGTGTCGGCAGTTCGGTTGACGGCCGGCACGGCCGGCCGTACGCTGCCCCCGACGCAACCGGCGATGGTGTCCGCCGAGACGCATGGCGTCTGAACCGCCCATTCGGGCTGATGGCCCCTGGACTGGATCGACAGGCAGGGGTCTTTCGTGTGCCCCGCAGGAGGCTGGGGCTGGACGTGGAGTTCGGGATCGAGGCGTCCATCGAGGCGTCCGTGACATCCGTGGCCCCTCTCGGCCGGCACATCCGTCAGGCCCAGCGAGTCATCGCCCGGCGCGCGGCTGCGCGGCTCCCGGAGGCAGGGTCGTGATACGCGCCCGCTCCCTGCCATGGCTGAACCGGAATGTGGCCGCAATGGGGGTGACGAGCCTGCTCTCGGACGCGAGCCACG
>JAJYXX010000069.1 GCA_021801545.1 Chloroflexota bacterium
CTCCATGCCCGGGGCGTGACGCGGGTCTACGCGAAGGCGCTCAGCCGGGGACGCCCCGAGGCGACGCTCTCCGACGAGGAGGCCGAGGCGGTCGCGCTGGCGAGGAGTTCGTCGCTCGGTCGGGTCGCCCTCGCCGACCGCGTCGCGGCCGGTGGCCGGGCCGGGCGGGATCGAGGCGGGGACCGGTCCGGCGCGTGACGGCCGAGCTGTCACTGCGATGCACGATCGTCCGGGCATGCTTCTCGATGATCGATCGGCGCGAACCGACATGACACGCCACCGCCGGGGCGAACCGACCGCTCTCGAGCAGATCCCGGTCTGGGACGGTTCCGGTGGGCGACCCGTTGCCGACCCGCTCGAGGCGGTGCTGCCCGGCCCTGGTGGTATCGAGGCGCTCCTGGCGGGCCTGAACCCCGAGCAGCGACGGGCCGTGACCCACGGCGACGGCCCGCTCCTCGTCGTCGCGGGGGCCGGGACCGGGAAGACGCAGGTGATCACGCGACGGATCGCCTGGCTGATCGCGACCCGCCGGGCGAGGCCGGCCGAGATCCTCGCCCTGACCTTCACGGACAAGGCGGCCGCCGAGATGCAGGTCCGGGTGGACCAGCTCGTGCCCTACGGCTACACGGACACCGCGATCGCCACCTTCCATGCCTTCGGGGACCGGATCATCCGCGAATACGCGCTCGAGCTGGGTCTGCCACCCGACGTCCGGGTCCTGTCGCGACCCGAGGTCGTCATCTTCCTGCGCGAGCGCCTCTTCGACTTCGAGCTCGACGAGTACCGCCCGCTCGGCGACCCGACCCGCTTCCTGGGTGCCCTGGCCACCCTGTTCAGTCGCTGCAAGGACGAGGACATCGCACCGGCCGCGTACCTCGCGCACGCGGAGCGGCTGAGCGCCGAGGCGGCACTGGTCGCCGCGACGGTCGCTGCCGGCGGCGCCGCGGTGACGGACTCGGAGCGCGAGGCGGCCGACGCCCTGGCCGAGAACGCCCGGCGTCAGATCGAGCTCGCCCGCGCCTACGCCCGCTACCAGGAGCTTCTGGCCGGCGCCGGGTTCATCGATTTCGGCGACCAGGTAAGTCTCGCCCTGCGCCTCCTCCGTGAGTCGCCGTCGGTTCGCCAGGAGCTGCAGGAGCGCTTCCGGTACATCCTCGTCGACGAGTTCCAGGACACGAACCGTGCTCAGTCCGAGCTGGTGGCGATCCTGGCCGAGCGCCATCGCAACGTGACGGTCGTGGGCGACGACGACCAGTCGATCTACAAGTTCCGGGGCGCTGCGATCAGCAACATCCTCGAGTTCCGGCAGCGCTACCGGCGGGCGCGCACGATCGTCCTCCGGCGCAACTACCGCTCGACGCCGCCGATCCTCGAGGCGAGCTACCGGCTGATCCGGTTCAACGACCCGGACCGGCTCGAGGTGCGGAGCGGGATCAGCAAGCGGCTTCGTCCGGTCCGCAAGGCGACGGCGCCGCGGCCCGTCCGGCACCTCGCCTTCGCGACCGGATCGGAGGAGGCGGACTGGGTGGTGGCCGAGATCGGTCGGCGGCTGGCGGCGGGCGGACGACCACGCGACCACGCGATCCTCGTCCGGGCGAACGCGCAGGCGGATCCGTTCCTGCGGAGCCTGAACGTGGCCGGCATTCCGTGGCGCTTCAGCGGCACGTCCGGTCTCTATGCACGCCCGGAGGTCCGGCTCCTGCTCGCGTTCCTGCGGGCGGTCGCGGACCTCTCCTCGAGCGTCGACGTCTACGCGCTCGCCGCCTCCGAGGTCTACACGCTCGGCGGGCCGGATCTGACGGCGATCGTGACGAGCGCGCGGCGCCGGAATCGCTCGCTCTGGGAGGTCCTGGAGGAGCTCGAGCGCCAGCCGGGGATCCTCCGCCTCGCGCCCGTCACACGCACCGCGCTGGGTCGGCTGGTCACCGACCTGCGTGACTACGCCACGCTCGCCCACGAGCGACCGGCCGGCGAGGTGCTCTACCAGTTTCTGCGCGGTTCGGGGCTCCTGGGTCGGCTGGCCGCGACGGCATCGGTGGCGGCCGAGGAGGCGCTCCAGAACATCGCCCGCTTCTTCGACATCGTTCGGGCGCAGTCGGCGCTTCTCGCCGACGACCGGGCGATCTTCGTGGCCCGCCATCTCCAGACGCTCATCGAGGCCGGTGACGATCCGCCGACGGCCGACGTCGACCCGGACGCGGACGCGGTCGCCGTGCTCACCGTTCACAAGGCCAAGGGCCTCGAGTTCCCGACGGTCTTCCTCGTCGGGCTCGTCGCCGGGCGGTTCCCCGCGACGGCACGGCGCGAGCCGCTCTCGGTCCCGCTCGAGCTCGTCCACGAGACGTTGCCCGAGGGCGATTTCCAGCTCCAGGAGGAACGGCGCCTCTTCTACGTCGGGATGACCCGGGCGCGCGACGAGCTCGTGCTGACCCACGCGGCGGACTACGGCGGGGCACGCACCCGGCGGGTCTCGCCTTTCGTTCTCGAGGCGCTCGACCTGCCGCTGGCCGCCGGTGCGCCCGCCGGCAGCCTCGTCCGTCCGACGCCGCTCGAGCGGCTGGTCGCGTTCGAGGCGGTCGAGGCGCCGCCGGAGGCCGCCCGGGAGGCGGCGACGGAGCCGCTCTCGCTCAGCTTCTACCAGATCGACGACTACCTCACCTGTCCGCTGAAGTACAAGTACGTCCACGTCCTCCGGGTCCCGATCGCGCCGCACCACTCGATCGTCTACGGCGCGGCGCTCCATCGGGCGGTCCAGGAGTTCCACCGGCGCCATGCGAAGGGCCACCTGATGTCCGAGGCGGAGCTGATCGAGGCCTTCGAGCTCGCCTGGTCGAACGAGGGGTTCCTCACCCGCGAGCACGAGGAGGCCCGCCTCGAGACCGGACGGGCGGCGCTGCGCCGCTTCCGCGAGGCCCAGCTGGCGCCGGGCGCGGTCGTGCCCGCCTACGTCGAGCGGGAGTTCGCGTTCACGCTCGACGGCGATCGGATCCGGGGCCGCTGGGATCGGGTCGACATCGAACCGGTCGCCGACGAGGTTCTCGCCGCGGCCAGGCCGGCGGCCGACATCGCGGCGGATCCGTCGGCGGATGTCGTGGCGCCAACCCTGCCGCTCCTGGCCCGGGAACGGGTGACGATCACCGACTACAAGTCGAGCGACGTGCGTGATCCCGTTCGCGCCCGCCAGCGGGCGAAGGAGTCGCTCCAGCTCTCGATCTACGCGATGGGCTACGAGGCCCTGACCGGGCGGCTGCCCGACGCGGTCCAGCTCCACTTCCTCGAGTCGGGCCTAGTGGGACGGGCGGAGGTCGACGAGAAGCGCCTGGTCAGGGCCCGGAGCCAGATCCGCCAGGCGGCGGCCGGCATCCGGGCCCGCGAGTTCACGGCCCGGCCCGACTACCTCGCCTGCTCGTACTGCGCCTTCCGCGAGATCTGTCCGTCGAGTACGGCCAGGTGAGTAGAAGGGACTACGCTATGGGCCCAGTGATGATGCGGGGGCGCACGGAGGAAGCGTGGAGAACGGTGAGACGGATGGGGCTTGAGCCCGCCGCGCAACCCCACGGGGTGGATGTCCCAAGCGGCCTGATCTGTGACGACAACCTCACGGTGATGAGCACCATGCCCGCGGACTGCGTGGACCTCATCT
>JAJYXX010000386.1 GCA_021801545.1 Chloroflexota bacterium
GAGCCCGCGCCGGACGAGCCCGCCCCACGGCACGAATCCGCCACACCGGAGGAACGGTGAGGCGGATGCCGGTCACCCTGCGCAACGTCCTCGTCGTCGCTCGGCGCGAGTACGCCTGGCGGATGCGCAGCCGCTCGTTCCAGCTCGCGACCCTCGTTCTCATCGTGGTCGCCGTCGGGGTCGCGCTGTCGCCGATCCTGCTCCGATTCGTCAACGAACGGGTCGTCTCGGGCGACAGGATCGGCGTCTATGTCGACGGCGCCATGCCCACGGTCGACGTCGAGACGGCGCTCGACCGGCTCCTCAACGTCCCCGACCCGGCCAGTGGCAGCACGGCGGGCAGCAGCGGGTCCGGCAACGGGACGCCGGCCCGGGCGTTCGTCGTCGTCGCGGTCGGCGATCTCGACGCCGCCCGGGCCGGCGTCGTGCCGGCCGGCTGGCCGGGGTCCTTGCGCTCGAGCGCACCGCCGGCGGCGATCTCGGCTTCGTCCTCTACTCGAAGTACCTGCCCTTCGAGCGCAAGATCCAGCAGATCCAGCAGGCGGCGGGCGCGCTCACGATCCAGGATCGTCTGGCTCGAGCCGGCATCCCACCCGGCAACCAGGTGATCCTGTTCGCACCGGCGCCGTTCGAAGCGAGGCCCGCGAGGCCCGCCAGCCCGACCGACTCGCGGACCGGGACGACCGAACAGCTGCTCGGCGGCACCGTCCTGGGGCTCGCGCTCACGATCTTCATCTTCATGGCGATCGTGCTCTACGGCCAATGGGTCGCCATGAGCGTCGCCGAAGAGAAGAGCAGCCGGGTCATGGAGAGCGTGCTCGCCGCCGCCAGGCCGATCGAACTGATGAGCGGCAAGGTCGTGGGCGTCGGGGCGCTCGGGCTGACCCAGTACGTGCTCGTCTTCGTCGCCGCCCTGGTCGCGATCGTCTTCCAGGACCGGATCGCCGTACGCTCCTCGGAGGGCGGGCCACGATCGACCTCCCGTCCGGGCTGTCGGTCGCGCTCCTCGCCGCCTTCGGCGTCTTCTTCGTGCTCGGCTTCGGGCTCTACGCGACCCTCTATGCGGGGGTGGCCTCGCTCGTCAGCCGCCAGGAGGACGTGAACCAGACGATCGGGCCGCTGACGATCGTGGCAGCGCTCGGGTACTTCGTCGCGACGTACTCGAGCTCGGGAATCATCCCGATCGATTCACCGCTCGTCGTCGTCCTCTCGTACGTGCCGTTCCTCAACCCGTACATCATGCTCACCCGGCTGGCGCTCGGGCAGGTGGCGCCGTGGGAACCGGTGCTCGCGGTCGTCCTCCTCGCCCTGTCGGTGGGTGGCGCGCTCTGGGTCGCTGGTCGCCTCTACGCGGCCGGCCAGAGCTGCCCGCAGGCGCGGGCCACCACCTCCGCAAATCGTCCCCGATCGCAACATGTAGCGGTGGTCATGCCCATCCGACCACAACATCTTGTGTTAGGGTCTTGACTGCCCTCCCTCTTCGGCGTATCGTAAATCAGTCGCTCGGGTGGGATGCGCGCCCCTCGCGATCGGTCGCCAGCCCCTCTCGCCGTTCCCGGTCGCAGCTGGCCCCGACCACGCGGGCGACGCGGGAGACGGTCCTGCCGCAGCTGCGACGGACCGGGGAGAGCGGCAACAGGATCACGCCCTGGCCGGCCGGTACCGGATCGGGGAACGGGCTCACAGCGGAGCAGTCGGGGGGAGCCCCCGGAACGGTCGGAGGAGAAGGAACGATGGCTCGAGCCGCCAGCGATGCAGTCCCGGTCATGGACGGTGGAGAGCACGCGGAGGAGACCGTGACGAAGTCGACCACTCGCCCGGCGGCGAAGGCGACCGGGCAGCAAGCTGCCGCACCAGCCGGCACCACCCATCGCTTTCCGCGACCGCACGCCGGACCGTACGGCGCCAGCTTCGACGGACGACTGGCCGACGGTTCGCCGGTGCGCGGCCTGACGTTCGAGCGCCGCTGGACGCGCCCGGGTGTTCACCCGTACGACGAGATCACCTGGGAATACCGGACCGCGAACATCTCGAACGAGTCGGGCAAGACCGTCTTCGAACAGAAGGACGTCGAGGTCCCGAACTTCTGGAGCCAGCTGGCGACGAACGTCGTCATCAGCAAGTACTTCCGTGGCCACGTCGGGACGCCGGAGCGCGAGCGGAGCGTCAAGCAGCTCATCGACCGGGTCGTCAACACGATCGCCGTCTGGGCGGAGACTCAGCACTACTTCGCGACCGACGAGGATCTCGCCGCCTTCCAGGCCGAGCTGACGCACCTGATCGTCCACCAGAAGATGAGCTTCAACTCGCCGGTCTGGTTCAACGTCGGGATCGAGCAGAAGCCGCAGTGCTCGGCCTGCTTCATCAACTCGGTCCAGGACTCGATGTCCTCGATCATGGACCTCGCCAAGACGGAGGCGATGCTCTTCAAGTTCGGCTCGGGCGCGGGCTCGAACCTCTCCACCATCCGATCCAGCAGGGAGAAGATGTCGGGCGGCGGCACGGCGTCGGGCCCGGTCAGCTTCATGAAGGGCTACGACGCGTTCGCGGGCGTCGTGAAATGCCTGACGGCCGACACCTACATCACGACCGGCAGCGGGCTCCTGCGGATCGATGAGGCGATCGAGACGGACGGTCCGGTCGGCTTCACGGAGGACGATTCCCTCACGCTCAACACGCCGGTCGGCCCGATGCGCATCTCGCACGTGTATCGGAGCCCGCTAGCAGACGTTCGCGCTGCGACCCTCCGAACCGGCCTCAAGTTGACCGGGACCCATGAGCATCCGGTCCTCACCCTGGCCTCGCCGTTCGAGCTCAGATGGACCAGGCTGGCCGACCTCCGACCCGGAGACCGGGTCGCCGTCGAGCGTCACCGCGAGCTGTGGCCATCCCGGGCGCCCGCGCTCGATCGGTTCTCGTCCTCCCTGGTCGTCGAGCGACGGCATCTGCGCTATCCCACCGAGATGACCCCGGAGCTCGCCCGCCTGCTCGGCTACCTTGTGGCCGAGGGATCCGTGGAGCGCGAGCGGTTCCGGTTCAGCTCCGCCGATCCGGAGGTGATGGCTGACTACTGCCGCTGCGTCGAGGCCGTCTTCGGCGTCGATCCGCGCAGCCAGGTCCGACATCGGGTCCACCCGAGCACGGGCGTGCGAACCGAGTCCGTGTCGCTCAGCTGGCAGGGCGCCCTGCAATTCCTCGAGTACTGTGGCCTGCCGGCCGGGCGGTCCGCGGCCAAGAGCGTCCCCGTCGCGATCCGCCGGTCTCCCCGATCGCTCGTCCTCGAGTTCCTGGCGGCATACGCCGAGGGCGACGCCCACATCGGAGAGCGGCATGTCCAGATCGTCTCGGCCTCGCAGAGGCTGCTCGAGGAGATCCAACTGCTCGCGCTCAACATGGGGGTGGTGGGCCGTCGTCGCTCCCTGAACGGCTACGAGCACCTGACATTCCTTGGCACGGACGCCGCGCGCCTTGCCCGGCTCCTTCGCCCGTACCTCGTCACGCCGCGCAAGCGCGAAGCCGCCGGAGAGCTCGCGGCTGACCGGGCCGACGAGCGCAACCCGAACGTCGACGTGATCCCGGGTCTCGTCCCTGCCCTGCGCGCCTTCGCGTTCGCAGGCAATGGTTGGTTCCGCGGAGACTC
>JAJYXX010000050.1 GCA_021801545.1 Chloroflexota bacterium
GGTCGCGCTTCGGCCTCGTCGTCCGGCAGGCGACGCAGGTCCGGGTCGGGACCCGGCGCGGCGTGGCGGCTGCGGTGCGGCCTACGACGACACCTCCTCGATGGATGCGCTCTTCCGGCGCGACGTCGGCCGCGCGGGCGCCGGGTCGGGGGCCTCGGCGGCGGCCGGAGGCTCGGGGGCGTGGCGCGTACCGGCGGATGCTTCGGCCGCGGCACGAGCCGCCTCGGCGACCGACACGTCACTCCGGATGTCGATCCGCCAGCCGGTCAGCTTGGCGGCCAGGCGTGCGTTCTGGCCCTCGCGCCCGATTGCAAGCGAAAGCATCCGCTCGGGGACCGTGACGCTGGCGATCCGGTGCTCCTCGTCGATCGTGACGTTCAGGACCTGGGCCGGGCTGAGGGCGTTCGCCACGAACACGGCCGGGTCGTCGCTCCAGGGGATGACATCGATCTTCTCGCCGCCGAGCTCAGCGACCACGGCCTGGACCCGCGCCCCGCGCTGGCCGACCGTCGCACCGACCGGATCGAGGCCCCCCTGGCGGGAGGCAACGGCGACTTTCGAGCGGTTGCCGGCCTCGCGGGCGATCGCCTTGATCTCGACGGTCCCGGCGTGGATCTCCGGCACCTCGAGCTCGAAGAGACGGCGCAGGAAGCCCTTGTGGGTCCGGCTGACATAGATCTGGGGGCCGCGGGTCGTGCGGCGCACCTCGAGGACGTAGGCCTTGATGTTCTGACCGATCCGGTAATGCTCGAGCGGCGACTGCTCGGTGGTGGCCAGGATCGCCTCGACCCCCCTGCCGACGTCGAGGATGATCGCCCGCGGCTCGACCCGGTTGACGGTGCCCGTGATCAGATCGTTCTCGCGGCTCGCGAACTGGTCGAAGACGACGTCGCGTTCCGCCTCGCGCAAACGCTGGAGGACAACCTGTTTCGCGGTCTGGGCGTGAATCCGCCCGAACGCCTCCTGGTCGAGCTGTTCGGTCTCGACCAGATCACCCACCTTGGCCTGTGGGTCGTAAGCGCGCGCCTGCTCGAGCGTGAACTCGGCCGCCGGATCCTCGACCTGATCGACGACCCGCCGGGCCCGGAAGACCCGGATCTTGCCGGTCTCGGCGTCGATCCTGACGTAGATGTCCTCGTCACCGGCGACGCGGCGATACGCCGACTGGATCGCCTCTTCGACAGTCCGGATCAGCTGCTCGCGCGGAACCTGCTTCTCAGCGTTCAGCTGCAGGAGGGCGCCGACGAAATCCCTGCTCATGATGCGCCTCCCGACTAATGATCAACACCTGCGCCCGCTAAAAGAAAACGTGGGGGTCACCCACGTTCGGAGCGGCCGTTCAGTTCGGGCCAAAGTATACACCCGGAGGGGTGGAGCCTCAACGAACGTGCTGTCTTCTGTGAACGGCTAGCGATTCTGTCCGAGCTAAGTGGCCAGCGATTTTGTCAGCCTCCGGTCCATGGAACCGAAGGACAGACAGACTCCGCCCGACGCACGGGCCCAGCATCGAGCCTACGTGCTCGAGCATGTCGTGAACGGTGGCCTGACGATCGATCAGGCCGCCACCATCCTCAAGCTGTCGACCCGTCAGGTCGACCGCCTCCGCGCCCGCCACGCCGACGGTCCGGCGGCGCTCGCCCACGGCAATCGGGGCCGGCCGCCGGCCAATCGGATCGATGCCGCCCGTCGGGCTCGCGTGGTCGAGCTCGCGACGACGACCTATGCCTGGGTCAACCACACCCACCTGGCCGAGCTGCTCGCCGAGCGCGAAGGCCTCGAGATCGCCGAGCGGACGCTCCGGCGGATCCTCGCCGAGGCCTCGGTCCGGCCGACCCGGACCCGCCGCCCGCCGCGTCACCGGAACCGCCGGGAGCGGATGGCGCGCGAGGGCCAGCTCCTCGGGATCGACGGCAGCCGGCATCGCTGGTTCGGGCCCGACCTCGGGTTCGCGACGCTCGTGGCCGGGATCGACGATGCAACCGGGCGGGTCCCCGGCGGCACGTTCCGCGCCCAGGAGGATGCGGTCGACTACGTTCTGACGTTCGCCCAGACGGCCGAGCGCCATGGTCTGCCGGGCGCCGTCTATTCTGACCGCCACGGGATCTTCATCGTCGAGAAGAACCGGGCCCCGACGCTCGCCGAACAGCTCACCGGCACGCGCAGCCTGACCCAGGTCGGGCGCGCCCTCGACGAGGCGGCCATCGGCTGGATCGGGGCCCGCTCGGCCGAGGCGAAGGGCCGGGTCGAGCGGCTGTGGGGGACGCTCCAGGACCGGCTCGTCGCGGAGTTGCGCCTAGCCGGGATTACCACGATCGAGGCGGCCAACGCCTTCCTGCCCGACTTCCTCGAGCGCCACAACGCGCGGTTCGTCGTCCCGGCCGCCGACCCCGAGCCGGCCTGGCGGCCGTGGCCCGACGGCCTGAGCGCCAAAGCCGTCTCTCTGGTCTCGAGTCTCTCCGCGAAGGCTGAGATAGGAGCATTTGACCCCAGGACGAAGACCGACCTATGGTTGAAGAAGGCGAATACGCCGCTAAGAGACCAACTTGGTGGAAGGCCCGCGAACGGTAGTGATCCGGGCAACAAACAGAAGTTCCGCAACGTAACTTGGGTCAACAACACCACGCACACCGAGATCGCAGGGGCACTGTACAAGACCGGACACTGCTACCCGTGGTCGGCTTGGCAGACGATTAGCGGAGCTGCCTGGGACACCTGGACGAACAACAACCACACGGACTGCTGACCGGTGGTCCCTACCGTATACAGCCGACCAGCATCCCCAATCGGTGCGATCATTGTCAGCGCCGCGATCGCGCTCGCAATGGCTGGCTGCATCCGAGGAGGCGCGGCACCATCGAATGGCCTCGTGGAAGTCGTCAACCGGAGCCGCGTGGCGGGCTCGTTTCACTGGCAGTCTCCGGGCCTTCTTGGTGGATCCGGAACGGAGCCGATCCCCGCCTGTCAGCTCTACTCTCGAGGCTTCGGTCCCGGAACACAGGAGCTGACGGTAACAAGCGGAACGTCGAGCCAGCCGTTCACATTGGTGGCGCCGTCAGAGGGGCAGTCGATTTTGTCGATCGTCATCGAGCCCGATGGCAAGATCACGGAGCGAAGCTCCAATGAACCTGCCCCCAGCCCAATCTGCGAAGGCTGATCCTCAGCCCTGCGAGGTGGCCTCAGTGAGCTGCCTGGCCGGATAACGCCGCGTGACGTAGTCCTCGAGGATGTCGATGAACTCGGGGACGATCGCGTCGCCCCGGAGCGTGCGGTCGAGACGTCCGTCGATGAACACGGGCGCGACCGGCTCCTCGAACGTGCCCGGCAGCGAGATCCCGATGTCGGCGTGCTTCGACTCGCCCGGCCCGTTGACGACGCAGCCCATGACGGCGACGCGCAGCTCCTCCACGCCCGGGTAGCGCTCGCGCCACTCCCCCATCCGCTCGCGCAGGTACGCCTGGATGTCGCGGGCCATCTCCTGGAAGAACGTCGAGGTCGTCCGGCCGCAGCCCGGGCAGGACGACACCTGGGGCAGGAACGAGCGCAGGCCGAGCGACTGGAGGATCTGCTGGGCGACCTCGACTTCCTCGGTGCGCTCGCCGCCCGGGGCCGGGGTGAGCGAGACGCGGATCGTGT
>JAJYXX010000063.1 GCA_021801545.1 Chloroflexota bacterium
TGATGCCGGCCCGCGTCAGCGAGGTGAACGAGGACCGTCACACGCCGACCGTGGCGATCATCATCGTCGCGATCCTGGGCTGGATCTCGCTCTTCCTGTACACGATCGGGATCGGGGGCTTCAAGCTCAACACCCTCTACGGGATCTTCGGCTGGATCCTCTCGTTCCTCGTCTGCTCGATCGCCGCGATCGTCTTCCCGTACCGGCTCAAGTCGGTCTTCGAGTCGTCGCCGGTGAACTGGCGCGTCGGGGGCATCCCGCTGATGTCGATCATCGGCTTCATTTCGACCGCCTTCCTGCTGCTGGTCGAATACATCTGGTGGGCGGACCCGGTGAACGGGCTCGACGCCACGACGACCGTCCTGGGTGACGACCGGATGAAGATCCTCACCGCCCTCGTCCTCGTCACGGGTGCGCTCTGGTACCTGGGTGCCCAGGCGATCCAGCGCTCCCGCGGCATCCGGATCGAGCGCGCCTTCGCCGAGATTCCGCCTGAATGAGCCGGGATCGAGGCGGCCCGTCCGTCGGCGGGTGGACGCGCCGGTGAACCTGCGAGCCGACCCGGCCGTTGCCCGCGGCCAGGTCGCGCTCGTCACCGGGGCGAGCAGCGGGATCGGCCGGGCGACGGCCCAGCGGTTCGCCGCGGCCGGCTACCGTGTGGCGGTGAACTACGCGACGAACGCCGCGGCCGGCGAGGCGCTCGCCCACCGGATCGGGGGCGCGGCGTTCGGCTGTGACGTGTCCGATCCGGTCGCCGTCGAGCGGATGGTCGGCGCGGTCGAGGCGGTCCTCGGCCCGATCGACGTCGCGGTCTGCAACGCCGGTTTCTACGAGGAGCGTCCGCTCGAGGAGGTCACCGATGAGCTCTGGGATCGCACCCTGCGGGTCCTGCTCGGCGGCTGCTTTCACGTTGCCCGTGCCGTCGTTCCCGCGATGCGCGCACGGGGGAGCGGCTCGATCGTCGCCGTCGCATCCGAGCTGGCTCTCATCGGCGGCGTGAACGTCGCCCATTATGTCGCGGCCAAGGCGGCGCTCATCGGGCTGGCGCGGTCGCTCGCCCGGGAACTCGCGCCGACGATCCGGGTGAACATCGTCGCCCCTGGCGCCGTCGACACGCCGCTCCTGCCCGACCGCGATCGGGGTCCGGTGTACACCTCGACCGTGCCGCTCGGGCGGATCGGGCGTCCCGAGGAGATCGCCGAGGCGATCCTCCACGTCGCCGAGGCGCCCTGGACGACCGGGGCGCTCTACTCCCCGAACGGCGGGGTCGTCATCCAGTGAGCACGTCCCGCGGGCCGCGCCCGGCCGGCCGCGTCGCGCTCGTCACCGGGGCCGGCGGTGGGCTGGGTCGGGCACTCGTCGCCGCGCTCGAGGCGGAGGGCTGGATGGTCGCCGGGGCGACCCATCGCGGCGGCGATTTCGCCGCCGACCTCGCGGACCGGGCGGTGGCAGAGCGGCTCGTCGAGCGGGTCGTGGCGCGCTTCGGCCGCCTCGACCTCCTCGTCCCGAACCATGCGGCGATGGGCATGGCGCCGGTCGACGCCCACCCGGTAGAGGACTGGTGGCGGATCGTCGACACGAACCTGTCGGGCTCGTTCCGGCTGGCCCGCGCCGCCGCGCCACACCTCCTCGCTGCTGCCGGCTCGATCGTCTTCATCTCGAGCGAATGGGGCGTGACCGGCTGGCCGAACGCGTCCGCCTACGCGGCGAGCAAGGCCGGGCTGATCGGTCTCACGAAGGCGCTCGCCCGCGAGCTCGCGCCCGACGTCCGGGTGAACGTCGTCGCCCCGGGCGTCATCGACACCCCGCAGCTCCAGGTCGACGCCGACGCGGCCGGCCTGCCGCTCGACGAGATGAAGCGCCGCTACGCGGCAGCCGCGCCGCTCGGCCGGATCGCGACGCCGGACGAGATCGCGGCCACCGTTCTCTGCCTCGTCTCGCCGGCCGGCGCCTACTACACCGGCCAGGTGCTCCAGCCGAACGGCGGCACGACGATGGTCTGAGGTCCACCGGATGGGGGACTGTGGTGCGAGGAGCCTGATGCGATGAACTTCCACGACCGGGGCGGGGTGTTCCGCTGGCCAGCCGGCTACCGTGCCGCGGCCGCGTTCACGTTCGACCTCGACGCCGAGAGCGCGATCCTCGTCGATGCGCCCGCTGCCGCCGGCCGGCTGTCGGTGATGAGCCACCAGGCGTACGGGCCTCGGACGGGCGTGCCGCGCCTGCTCCGGATCCTCGACCGCCGCGGCGTGCGGGCGACGTTCTTCGTCCCCGGCTACTCCGCCGAGCGCCACCCGGAGGCCGTCCACTCGATCCGCGACGCCGGCCACGAGATCGCCCATCACGGCTACCTCCACGAGCCGGTGGCGACGCTCACGCCCGAGGAGGAGGAGCGGGTCCTGCTGCGGGGTCTCGACGCGCTCGAGCGGGTCGCCGGAGTCCGCCCGACCGGCTGGCGGGGGCCGATGTGGGAGACGAGCTATGCCACGGTGGCGATCCTGGCCAGACACGGCTTCCGCTACGACTCGAGCCTGATGGACGCCGACCGCCCGTACCTGGTGGCGGCCGGCGGGGAGGCGAACAGCCCCACGATCGTCGAGCTGCCGATCCACTGGGGCCTCGACGACTGGGAACAGTACGTCTACCTGCCGGGCCTGTCGGGCAGCGGGCTGATCGAGAGCCCGGCCAAGGTGTACGAGCTCTGGTCGCTCGAGCTTGACGCGCTCGCCGCCGATGGTGGGGTCTTCATCCTCACGAACCACCCGTTCGCATCGGGCCGGGCGTCGCGCGCGGCGGCCCTCGAGCGCCTGATCGAGCACGCCCAGGCGATCGAGGGACTGTGGATCGCCTCGCTCGAGGAGATCGCAGCCCACGTCGAGACGCTCGGCCTGGAGGCGGTCCATCACGAGCGGCCCGTCCTGCCCGAGCGGAGTGACGGCCGATGAAGCTGACGGAAGACGAGACGGCCGCGGCCGGGCCACGTTCGGCGGTCCCCTGTCGGAGGTCCGCCGCGGCCGGGCGTGGCATGATCCGGGAACGATGTTCAGACGGTTCCTCGAGACGCTCCGGTCGAACCCCGCCCTCACGATCGCGGCGGTGATCCTGGCCACCGCCGGTGTCCTGTTCGCCACCCAGCTCGTCCCGGCCGGGTCGCCGTCCGCTCCGGCCGGCCCGAGCGGCGTCGCCCCGACGTTCACCTACCGCCAGAGCTGGACGTTCCCCGAGCTCACCCGGGCGGCCGGAGCGGGCGAGGTCGTGGCGATCGGGGTGGCGACGAAGGACTCCCTCCTCCAGGCGAACGGGTCGACCCCGGAGCCGGTTGGTGGGCTGCTCGTGGCCAAGACGACGAGCGGCCAGCTCGTCCTCGTCAAGTCCGGCGTGCCGGCGACCGAGGCGATCGATGCCCTCCGCTCGCTGGGCTACGAGCGGCTTCTCTCGCGCGAGGCGATCGACTACCGGGCGACCGGGTCGACCGGAGGGGCGTCGAGTTCCGGGCTGACGATGCTCGTCACGCTGCTCACCGCGGCCGGTCTCGTCGCGCTCCTCTTCGGGCTGCGGCGTCGCTCGCACGGCGGCACCGACGGCTCGCAGTGGGCGGTTGCGCCGGGCGGCGCGTCGAGCGAGCGA
>JAJYXX010000377.1 GCA_021801545.1 Chloroflexota bacterium
GGCCGTCTCGACCCAGGCCGTCTACGACGCGCTCGCCAGCCTCACGGCCGCCGGCCTCGTCCGGCGGATCGAGCCGGCCGGCAGCCCGGTCCGCTTCGAAGCGCGGACCGGGGACAACCACCACCACGTCGTCTGTCGACGGTGCGGCACCGCCGCCGACGTCGACTGCGTCGTGGGCGCAGCGCCCTGCCTGGAGCCGTCCGCCAGCGCAGGCTTCGCCATCGACGAGGCGGAGATCACCTTTTGGGGTCTCTGCCCGACCTGTCAGCACGCCACCTGAACAGCGAACGGAGAGCCGAGCCATGACCGATCGACGACCCCCCATCACCACGACCGACGCCGGCATTCCGGCGCCGAGCGACGAGTTCTCGCTCTCGGTCGGCCCGAACGGACCGCTCCTGCTTCAGGACCACTACCTGATCCAGAAGATGGCCCAGTTCAACCGCGAGCGCGTGCCGGAGCGTGTCGTCCACGCCAAGGGCGGCGGAGCACACGGCTTCTTCGAGGTGACCGAGGACGTCACCCCCTGGACGAAGGCGGCCTTCCTCGGCCAGCCCGGACACCGGACACCGGTCTTCGTGCGCTTCTCGACGGTCGCCGGCGAGCTCGGCTCGGCCGACACCGTGCGTGACCCGCGCGGCTTCGCCATCAAGTTCTACACCGAGGAGGGCAACTACGACCTCGTCGGCAACAACACCCCGGTCTTCTTCGTCCGCGATCCGAGCAAGTTCCAGGACTTCATCCACTCGCAGAAGCGGATGCCGGACACGAACCGGCGCTCGAACAACGCCCAGTGGGACTTCTGGACGCTCTCGCCCGAGTCGGCCCACCAGGTGACGATCCTGATGTCCGACCGCGGCACACCGCGCACGTGGCGCAACATGAACGGCTACGGCAGCCACACGTTCATGTGGGTGAACGCGGCCGGCGAGAAGTTCTGGGTCAAGTACCACTTCAAGACAGAGCAGGGGATCGACAACTTCACCGACGCCGAGGCGCGGGCGATGACCGCCGAAGACCCGGATTTCCACCTCCGCGACCTGTGGCAGGCGATCGAGCGCGGTGACCACCCCGCCTGGCGGCTCGAGATGCAGATCATGCCGTTCGAGGCGGCGGCCGACTACCGGTTCAACCCCTTCGACCTGACGAAGGTCTGGCCCCACGAGGATTACCCGCCGGTCACGGTCGGGCGGCTCGTCCTCGATCGAAATCCCGAGAACTACTTCGCCGAAGTCGAGCAGGCCGCCTTCGAGCCGGCGAACATGGTCCCCGGGATCGGACCGAGCCCGGACAAGATGCTCCTCGGCCGGCTCTTCAGCTACCCGGACACCCACCGCTACCGGATCGGGACGAACTACCAGCAGCTGCCGATCAACGCCCCGCAGGCTGCCGTCCACAGCTACAACAAGGACGGCGCGATGCGCTACCGCCACAACGGCGATCAGCCGGTCTACGCGCCGAACAGCTTCGGCGGCCCGCAGGCCGACCCCGAACGATACGGTGAACCGGCCGGATGGGAGGTCGCCGGTGAGATCATCCGGAGCGCCTACCAACCGCACCGCGAAGACGACGACTTCATCCAGCCCGGGATGCTCTGGCGGGAGGTGCTCAGCGAGCGCGACCGCGACCACCTCGTGGCCAACATCGTCGGTCACCTCCGCGACGGCGTCGAGCCCGCGATCCTCGAACGGGCGATCGAGTACTGGCGCCGGGTCGACCCGGGCCTCGGCGAGCGGGTGGCGGCCGGCGTCGGCCGGGGAGCCTAGCCCGCGACATCGTCGGGCCGGGCTGCCGGGAATCGGGGCCGGCTCGCTCGCCCGACGCGATCAATCTGGTCGCGTTCCACCGGTTCGTCGTACGGCAGACGGGCGGCCGCCTACCCGCCGAGCAGCCCGCGGGCGATATTCAGGCCGAAGGCGAGGATGATGAGGTTGCCGAGCAGGCTCGCGCCGAGCTGGAGCCGGACCGGCAGCCGGTGGTGGAGGAGCGACCCGCCGAGAGCGAGGAGGCTCTGCCAGGAGAGCGAGGCGAGAAACGCCCCGGCCACGAAGGCGAGCTTCTCGGCCAGGCCACTGCCGATTGCCGGCAGCCCCAGGATGAGCGCGCTGAAGTAGATGACGGTCATCGGGTTGACGATCGTCAGGCCGAGGATCGTCAGGAACGTCCGGCGGGGTGCGGGAGGCAGCTCGCGCAGCGAGCGCTCGCCGCGGTACGTGCGCCGGACGAGGACGAGGCCGCGGCCGGCGATCGCGACGAGGACGAGCGCCGACACGACCCGCACCTCGAAGGCGAATGGCTCGATCAGCTTGGCAACGACCGTCCCGGCGAGCGCCGCGACGAGCGCGTACAGACCGTCCGCCGATGCGGCCCCGGCACCCGCCGCGAGGCCGGCCGCCAGCCCGCGCCGCAGGGCGATCTCGATGATCAGGACCGCGATCGCGCCGACCGGGATCGCGATCCCATAACCGGCCAGGACCCCGGCCAGGAACGACGAGACGAACGGCGGCATCAGACCCCGACCCTCCTCCGTCCCGCTGGTGCTCGTGCCGCCGGCGGCTAGCGGCGGAGGGCCCCGGGCCGGCTGAGGAAGTCGATCCAGAGTTCCGGTCGCTCGAGCCGGATCGCAAGGTGGCGGGCGAAGACCGGACCACCCCGGAAGAGCGTCGGGCCGCCGTCGCGCAGGAGCTCGACCAATCGCTCGTCGGTGACGAGCGGCACGCCCTCGACAGGCGCGAGGGCAACCGAACCGGGCGGTGGCGCACCCTCGAGCCACGACACGGTAATGTCACCGACCGCAACGCTCGGGCCGCAGCGGCTGGCGTAGAAGCCGATCGCCAGCGTCCGCCCCTCGGCGAGCCCGGCGAGCCGTCCACGCAGCTCGGCGGCGAGCCCGATCGTCACGATCGAGCGCGGGATCGGCGCGCGCGGCCAAGCGGCGAGGGCGGGCGACGGCGAGGCTGCCATGGCCACACAGTACACCGTCCGCCCGGAGGGGTCGGAACGGACGTTGCGCCGCGGGGGGTGAGACACCGACCCTGCCCGGCTGCGTCGGCGACCCGGGCCAAACGGGCGAGCGGGCCGACGCCGGTTCCCGCAGCACGAGAAGGGTTATCGAACGCGGTTTCGGTGGCCCGCAGGTGCCGGCCATCCGTCGCCCGACCTCTCGGGCCGTCGATCTCGTCGCTCGGACCGTCGATCTCGTCGTTGGCAGCATGAGAAGGGCTACCAACGACCGGATCCCTGCCTCGGAGGAGCTGCGGTCCGTTCGTTTGCCCGATCCGTGAGCGTGAAACCCGTCTGGTAATCCTTCTCGTGCTACAGCGGCCCGGAGGCGAGGCGCTGGAGCGAGTAGGATTCTTCAAGGCGCCGGTCGGCCCGTCCGGCCGGCGCGACACCGCTCGAGGAGGCGGAGGCACGATGGCCCTGAGCCGCGACGAGAAGGTGGAGCTTCTGCAGACGGTGGAACTCTTCGCCGGGATCGACCCCGAGGCCCTCGGGCAGGTCGCCGACTCGGCCCACGAAGTGAGTTACCCGGCCGGGCGCTGGATCGTCCGCCAGGGCGAGGTCGGCACCGGCTTCTTCCTGCTGCTCAGGGGCCGAG
>JAJYXX010000081.1 GCA_021801545.1 Chloroflexota bacterium
GGTCCTCGATGTCGTCGTGAACGAGGCTGAAGTTGTGGCCGAGCTCGACCGCGGCCGCCCCGGGCAGTGCCGGCTTGTACTCGCCGGTGATCGAGGCATAGGCGAGCAGGCCGAGGAGCGGGCGCATTCGCTTGCCGGCCGGGGCGCCGCTCCCGTCGAGCCCGAGGTGGTAACGGACCATCTCGTAGAGGCCGCGGGTCGAGGGGTCCCGATCACGCACCAGCTGGAGGATCTCCTCCTCCGTGTCGGCGATCAGGGTGGGCAGGTCGAGTTCGACGGGCGTGGGGTGGGCAGGCACGAACGGATGATAGCAACCCTGCCCGCGAGGACCTCGGCGCCGGCGCGTCGGCGTGCTACGGTGGGGCGGTGCCGCGCCCGCGCCTCTACGTCACCGATGCGATCGTGCTCTCCCGGTTCGACCTGGGCGAGGCGGACCGGGTGCTGACCCTGATCACGCCCCGTGACGGCAAGCTCAAGGCGATCGCGAAGGGTGTCCGCCGTCCGACGAGCCGGCTCGGCGGCAGTCTCGAGCCGTTCGCCGAGCTGCGCGTCGCGCTGGCCCGCGGGCGGACGTTCGATGTCGTCACCCAGGTGAGCGTCGGCCACGCCTGGCTCCGGCTGCGCGACTCACTCGAGTCGGCGGCGACCGCCTGGTACCTCGCCGAGCTCGCCGACCGCTCGCTCGAGGAGCGGCACGAGGCCGAACCGCTGTACGGTCTCCTGCGCCGGGCGTACGAGCTGCTCGACGCCGGGAGGGTACCCGGGCGTGTCGCCCGCTGGTATGAGATGCACCTCGCCGACGAGCTCGGGGTCCGGCCCGAGGTCGATCGCTGCGTCGAGTGCGACCGGATGCTCGAACCGACCGAGACGTTCCGCTGGGTCCCCCCGCTCGGTGGCGTCCTCTGCGAGCGGCACCCGGGCCCGCCGGTCTCGCGAGCCGGGCTGTCCATCGAGGCGCTCAAGGTCCTCAAGGCGTACCAGCGCCTGGACGTCGAGGCGCTGGCCGGCTTGCGCCTCCCGGCGGGGGTCGAACGGGAGGTCGAGGCCGCGATGCGCGAGTTCATCCGGATCGCCCTCGAGCGCGACCCGCGCTCGCTCGCCTTCCTCGACGAGGTCCGGGCGGGCGCACCGGGCATGGTGCGGACTTCCCGCACGGTGGGCGGCGAGTGAGTCCGCGTGGGTCGCCGCCTGCCGTCTGCTAGCATCGTGCGGCCATCCCAGAGATCCCGCGATCGTGCCCGCCACGCCCGGTCGTCAACGGAAGTGAGCCCTTCGTGACCGATCCCGCCGCCAACGCCGACCTCGACCCGCTCGCGGAGGAACGCGACCCGGGTCCCGCGGTGCCGAGCCTCGAGACGATCGTCTCGCTCTCGAAGCGACGCGGCTTCATCTTCTCGAGCTCGGAGATCTACGGCGGGATCAACGCCGTCTGGGACTACGGGCCGCTGGGTGTTGAGCTGAAGAACAACGTCAAGCGCGCCTGGTGGCGGACGATGGTCCAGGAGCGCGACGAGATCGTCGGGCTCGACGCGGGGATTCTCATGGCGCCCCAGGTCTGGGTGGCGTCCGGGCACGTCGGCTCGTTCAGCGACCCGCTCGTCGAATGTGCGACCTGCCGGCGACGCTACCGGCTCGACGAGCTTCCCGGTGCCGAGTCGCTGTCGGCCACCGACCTCGCCGATCCCGGGATCGTCGAGCGGCTCGGCCTGCGCTGCCCGAACGACGACGGCCCGCTCTCCCCGCCGCGGCGGTTCAACCTCATGCTCAAGACGTTTCTCGGCCCGGTCGAGGACGAGGCCGCGATCGTCTATCTCCGCCCGGAGACCGCCCAGGGCATTTACGTCAACTTCCGCAATGTCCGCGAGACGAGCCGCAAGAAGATCCCGTTCGGGATCGCCCAGATCGGCAAGGCGTTTCGCAACGAGATCAGCCCGGGCAACTTCGTCTTCCGGATGCGCGAGTTCGAGCAGATGGAGATGCAGTACTTCGTCCGCCCGGGCGAGGCGGCCGCCGCGGCGTTCGAGGAGTGGCTGCCCCGTCGCCGGGCGTGGTACGAGCGGTACGGCGTGACTCCGGCCCGCCTCCGCCTCCGCGAGCACGCCCCCGACGAGCTCGCCCACTACGCGAAGAAGGCGGTCGACGTCGAGTACCGCTTCCCGTTCGGCTGGAAGGAGCTCGAGGGCGTCCACAACCGGGGCGACTTCGATCTCAGTCGCCACCAGGAGGCGAGCGGCGAAAACCTCGAGTACTTCGACCCGGCGACCGAAGAGCACTTCATCCCGTGGGTCGTCGAAACCTCGGCCGGCGCGGACCGGGCGACGTTCACGTTCCTCATCGACGCCTATCGCGAGGAGGAGGTCCGGGGCGAGACGCGCGTCTCGCTCGCGCTCCATCCGGAACTCGCGCCGTACAAGGTCGCGGTCCTGCCGCTGCTCAAGAAGCGGCCCGAGATCGTCGAGCTCTGCCACCGGATCAAGGCGGACCTCCAGCGCGACGTGATGGCCGTCTATGACGATACCGCCTCGATCGGCAAGCTCTACCGCCGGCAGGACGAGATCGGGACGCCGTGGTGCATTACGGTCGACGTGGATTCGCTGGAGGACGGCGCGGTGACGATCCGCGACCGCGACTCGATGGCCCAGGAGCGGATCCCGGTCGCGGGCGTGAAGCGGGCGATCCTCGACCGGCTCGAGGCCGTCCGAGCGGGCTGATCCGCCGATCGGCCAGCCCCTGCTGCGCCGCCTCAGGCGCCCACGACGACCGTCTCGGTGGCGCTCGCCGCCGGGGCGTGCTTCTTCGGTGTTGGTTCGGGCCCAGGCTCCACCGGCGGCGGCCAGACCCCCGAGAGGTATGAGTGCATCGCCGCCGCGGCGCGCTTCCCGTCGCCCATGGCGAGAATGACGGTCGCCGCCCCGCGGACGATGTCGCCGCCGGCGAAGACGCCGGCCATGCTCGTCATCCCGTACTCGTCGGTCTCGATGTAGCCCCACTGGTTGACCCGCAGGTCAGGCGCGGTCGAGGTCAACAGCGGATTCGACCGCGTCCCGATCGCCACGACGACCATGTCGGCCGGGATGACGAACTCCGAGCCGGGGACGACCAACGGCCGCCGCCGCCCCGACTCGTCGGGCTCGCCGAGCTCCATCCGGACGCAGCGCAGCCCGGTCACCCAGCCCTGCTCGTCGCCGACGACCTCGACCGGGGCGACCTGGAACTCGAACCGGACGCCCTCCTGCTCGGCGTGGTGGACCTCCTCGGCCCGCGCCGGGAGCTCCTCGCGGCCGCGCCGGTAGGCGATCACCGCCTCGGCCGCGCCGAGTCGCCGGGCGGTCCGGACCGCGTCCATCGCCACGTTTCCGCCGCCCACGACGACGACCCGCTGGCCGTGCAGGACCGGCGTGTCCGAGTCGGGGTTCCAGGCACCCATCAGGTTCACCCGGGTGAGGTACTCGTTCGCCGAGTAGACGCCCTTGAGGTTCTCGCCCGGGATGTTCATGAAGACCGGCAGACCCGCCCCGACCGCGATGAAGACCGCGTCGAACTGCTCGCGCAGCTCGGGCAGGGTGTACGTCTTGCCGATGATCACGTTCGGCTCGA
>JAJYXX010000240.1 GCA_021801545.1 Chloroflexota bacterium
GTGCTCCGACCGGCCGACCTCCTCGCGGCCGACGAGGCGTTCCTTTCGAGCAGCGTGGCGGGGATCGTGCCGCTCGTCGCTCTCGACGGCCGGCCGATCGGCCGCGGCCGTCCCGGGCCGTGGACGCGCGGGGTGCGCGAGGCGCGCGAGCGCTGGATCGACGCGGCGTCGCGGATCGGCGCCGGCACTCGCGGGCCGGTGGCGCCGGGGCCGGACGGTGAGGGGCCGGACGGTGAGGGGCCGGACGGTGAGGGGCCGGCGCGATGACCCGCGACGAGCTGATCGCCCGGACCCGGCAGCTGGTCGACGAGGGCGAGCGGCTCCAGCTCCTGCCCTCGCTCGCCGCCCTCCAGGCCTGGCTGAAGCGTTCCGATGAGCTTCTGTCGGCCGCCTGGGGAACGATGGACCGTTACCACCTCGCCTGGCTGATGGTCGGCAAGCCGAAGGGGATCGTCCGGGGTCGGCCGATGACCGCTGGCGAGGAGGCCGCGTACGTCCGCCAGGTCGCCGGCCAGAAGACGGCCGCGCTCCGGATGAGCCTCGACGCGGTCGAGCGCCAGGGGATGCCGTTCGTCGGTGAAGAGGGCGGGATCGCCCCGGGGGCAACGGGGCCAGTCGCCCCGGGGGCGACGGGGCCAGCGCGGCCGGAGGGGCCAGCGCGGCTGGAGGGAACCGCTCGGCCAGGTGGGGCGCCGGACGGTCGGCCAGGCCCAGAGGGGACACCGTGACGGCCGGCGCTCGGACACCCGCCGTGGGCGGCATGCGCGACGTCCCCGTCCCTGACCCGATCGCGCGCGACTACATCCTGCTCGCCCTCCGACTCGACCAGCGGACGCCGGGCCTCGTCGACGGTTACTTCGGGCCCGCCGATCTCAAGGCCCGCGTCGATATCGAGCAGCTCCGCGGGCCGGCCGCCCTGCGCGACGACGCCGTGGCTCTGCGCGAGCGCCTGGCGGGCGAGGTCGACGACCCCGCGCGCCGGCGCTGGCTCTCGGCCCAGCTCCTCGCCCTCGAGACGCAGGCGGCGGCGCTGGCGGGCGAGACGCTCCCGTACGTCGAGCACGTCGCGCGCTGTTTCGACCGGAGACCTGTCCGCCGGCCGGACGAGCTCTTCGCGGCCGCCGCCGAGGAGCTCGAGGCGCTCGTGCCGGGCGAGGGACCGCTCGGCGACCGGCTCGCCGCCTGGGATGACGCGTTCACGATCGCCCCGGAGCGGCTCGGGCCCGTCGTCGACTGGCTCGTCGAGCGCTTCCGGGAGCGGGCGCGACGGCTGTTCGGTCTGCCCCACGACGAGGCGCTGCGCGTCGGCCTCGTGCGCGGCCAGCCCTGGTCCGGCTACAACTGGTACGACGGCGGCGGTCGGTCGCGGGTCGACCTGAACGTCGACCTGCCGATCCGGGCCGCCGATCTCGTCCGGGTCCTGGCCCACGAGACGTACCCGGGGCACCATCTCGAGCATGCCTGGAAGGAGGCCCGTTTCGTCGACGAGCTCGGCCGGCTCGAGGCGAGCATCCTGCTCATCAACACGCCCGAGTGCCTGATCAGCAAGGGCCTGGCGAACCTCGGCCGCCGGTTCGCCGTGCCGCCGGACGAGGAGGCCGGACTGCTCGCCGAGCTCTACGAACGCGCCGGTCTCGTGGCCGCCGCGGATCCCGTCGCGGCGCGGGAGGCTGCCGAGCGCCAGGTGCGGATCACCGCGGCCCGAGCGCGGCTCGACGAGGCTGCCCTGAACGCTGCTCTGATGCGGCACGCGGACGGTCTCGACCACGACGATGTTCGGGCCTACCTGGAACGGGTCGCGCTGATGAGTCCCGAGCGCGCGGCGAAGCGTCTCGAGTTCATCGAGCACCCGCTCTGGCGGACGTACGTCTTCGTCTACAGCGAAGGGGAGCGCCTCCTGGAGCGCTGGCTCGAACTCGTCCCACCGGCGGATCAGCCGGCTCGCTTCCGCCGCCTTCTCCTCGAGCAGCTCACCCCCGGTGCGATCGCCGAGGAGATCGAGGCGGCGGTCGCCGGCGTGGGCTCATGATCGAGGTGGCCGGCGAGGGGTCGTGACCGGGGTGGCCGGTCGATCGCGGGTCCGGGCGCCCGGTCGACCGCCGGCCTGCCCGAGGGCTCAATCGGTCGGGTCGAGCGTCCGGACGAACACGACCCGGTCCTCCCCGTCGGCGTCGTAGTCGGGGAAGGCCGGGATGCCGTACATCGCCCGGCTCCCGGGTCGGTCGATCGCCCGGAAGCCGGTCGCCCGGTGGAAGTCGACCGCGACCCGGTCGCCGGGCCAGACGGTCGTCGTGACCCGCTGCACCCCGCGAGCCCGGACGTCGTCGCAGAAGCGTTCGTAGAGGGCTCGCCCGATTCCGCGGCGGCGAAGGTTCGGGTTCGTCGCGGCCAGGTGGACGAACGCCTCGTCGGGATGATCAGGGCTGACGAACCCGACGAGGAACCCGGCCACGGTGCCCGCCCGGCCGCCGACCTGCCCGGCGTCGTCGGCATCGTCGGCGTCGTCGGCCGCGGCGACCTCGGCGATCCAGGACGTCGAGGCAAAGTGGCGGAACCAGAACCGGGGCAGGAGTCGACGCACCGGCCGCCCGCCCCACCAGTCGTCGACGAGGTGCACGATCGGCGCATGGTCGGCCTCGGTCGGGCGGCGGAATCGGAGCGGCGGCGTCGGGCGACGGAGTCGCGAGGCTGGCGCAGCCACGGTCGAGGACGGGGTCGAGGGCGGCTCCCCGCGCCCCGGCGCCTCCCTGCTCACCGTGAGCTCCACCAGGCAGCGAGCGTCGCGACGATGTACTCGAGTGGCGCGATCGGCCCGAGCGTCTGGGCGAGGTAGTCGCCGAGCCCGAGGACGCCACCCGTCGAGCGCGCGTAGAGCCAGGTCGCGACGAGCGCGCCGCTGATCGCGAGCACCGAGAGGACGACGCCGATCACCGTCCGGGCCGCTCCCGACAGCTCGGCACGGGGCGCCGGCACAGAATCGCCACGACGACGGGCCGACGGCGGGACCGCGGCCTGCGCGCCGGACGCAACGCTCAGGCCGACGATCCGGCCGAGGAAGAAGGCGACGACGACGAGGCCGGCCGAGAACGAGAGGAGGGCGCCGAAGGCGAAGAGAAGGAGGCCGCAGACGAGGGCGGCCACGAGCCCGTAGGCGATCGCCTGGGTCGCCGAATCGCGGACCTGGGCGTCGGGCGTGGCAGGCGCGCCGGCTCCGCCGGTCGGGTCGGCTCCGCTCGGTCTGTCGGACCTCGATGTCATGCCGGACATCGTACGACCCGCTAGACTTGGTCGCCGTGAGTCATCCCGCCCTCGGCCTGCCGCCCCGCGACCTCGACGCCGGGTTCCCCGAGGCGGCGGCGCGCCTGCGGGCGAACCGCTCGCGGCTTGCTGCGCGGGCCCTCGAGGCGGCGGTAGCGGCCGACCCGACGCTCCTGACCCGCTACGACGAGCTCGGCCTGCGGCGCCTTCTTCACGACGCCGAGGTGTATCTCGATCAGATCGCCCGCTCGGTGGCCAGCGCCGACCCGGACCACGGAACGCACTGGGCCGAGGTGGTCCACCCGGTCTATCGACGCCGGCGGGTCCC
>JAJYXX010000004.1 GCA_021801545.1 Chloroflexota bacterium
CCGGGGTGGGTCCGGCCGGGGCGGGCGGTTCCAGGCGGCCCCGGAACCGGCCAGAGCGGGCGGCCCTGGAGCCGGCGGGCTGGCGCGCGGCTAGGCAGCGCGGCAGGGTGGTGCTGACCGGGCCAGAGCTGGCGTGGCCGGAGCGCCGCGGCGCACCAGCGCGGGTCCGTGCATCGATCGACCGCCGATGCGACGATGGTACAGGCGTCCGGTCGAAGTCCGGTTCAGCCGTCTGTGCGGGCGCCGGATCCATGGTGCCCGGTCCCGGAACCGTCATCGGCACCCTGATGCAAGGAGGACCGCGATCGTGCCCATCCCCCTCATCGTCGCCGTCATCGGCCTTGCCGCCGGTGTGCTCTCTGGCCTGTTCGGAATCGGGGGCGGGCTGATCATCGTGCCCAGCCTGATCATCTTCGCGGGCTTCACGGTGACGACGGCTGCCGGCACGTCGCTCGGGGCACTGCTCCTGCCGGTCGGGGCGCTCGGAGCGCTCGAGTACTGGCGGAGCGGCAGCATCGACCTGCGGGCGGCGGCGATCCTCGCCGTCGGCCTACTGTTGGGGGCGTTCGTCGGGGCGCGGATCGGGACGTCGCTCCCGGTCGACTTCGTCCAGCGCTTGTTCGGGATCCTGCTGCTCGTCGTCGGGGCGAAGCTCGTCCTCTCGGCCTAAAGCGGCCGGACGATCGAGGCCGCGGGACGATCCGGCAGCCGCGCGCTCGAGCCAGGAGGCGCGGTCGAGCCCCGCCGCGCGCTCGGGCCCGTCAGCCTCGTCCGGCGGCGCCCGGCGTCCGACCCCCACCGCGGGCGCGACCGGGACGGTGAACCAGAACCGTGTGAGCCCGCCCTCCGAGCTGACCCCCACGGTGCCGCCGCCTGCCTCGACGAGCTGGCGGACGATCGCCAGGCCGATCCCGGCCCCGCCGTGCCCCCGGTCGCGCGACTTCTCGACCCGGTAGAAGCGCTCGAAGACGTGCGGCAGATCGACCGCCGGGATCCCCTCGCCGGTGTTCTCCACGCTGACGATGACGTTGCCGGCCCGTCGTTCCGCCCGGACCGTCAGCCGGCCGCCCGGCGGCGTGTAGCGAACCGCGTTCTGGAGGAGGTTGCCGAGCACCTGGGCGAGATGGTCCGGGTTGGCCAGGCCCGAAAGGTCGTTCGGTCCCTCGACCGTCAGCTCCAGGTCCGCCGCGCGGAGAGCCGGCCGGACCAGCTCGACCGCCGAGCGGATCGCCTCGGCCAGGTCGAACTCCACGAGGCGGGGCGGACCCGGCGCGGCGTCGCCCGCGGCGAGGACGTCGAGCGAGCGCGACAGGCGGACAAGCCGCTCGGCCTCCTCCCAGAGCGACTCGAACGTCGCTCGTTCGGCGGGGATGACGCCGTCGCGCAGCGCCTCGAGATAGCCCTGCAGGTTCGTGAGCGGGGTTCGGAGCTCGTGGGCCGCGTTGGCAATGAACTCGCGCCGCAGTCGCTCCTGTTCCTCCAGGCTGGCCGCCATCCTGTTGAACGAATCGGCCAGGCTGGCGATCTCGCTCGGCCCTCGGCGGGAGATCGTCGTCCCGTAGTCGCCCTCGGCAACGCGCTGGGCAGCCGCGCCGACGTCGCGCAGCGGGCGGGCCAGCCGCGGCCCGAGAACCGCCGCCAGCCCGGCCGAGGCGACGATCGCCACCCCGATCGCGAGGAGCAGCACCTGTCCGACCGACTCCTCGAACATCGTCCGGCTTGCGTCGGTGCTCTGACCGTGAACGGCCATGAGGTCGGCGAACGTCCGGCCCCCGACGACGAAGACGCCGAGCGCCACGATCGCGAGCGCGACGGTCGTGACGGCGAGGGCCGCGAGCGCGATCTGGCGACCGATCCCGCCGCCGATCCAACCGCCGATCCAACCGCCGGGACGAAGCCTCATGACACCGGCGTTCCTCGCCCACCGGTGCTGTCGGGGCGTGGCTCCTCGCCGGGGAGTGGCGCCAGCCGGTAGCCGACACCCCGGACCGTGGCCACGAAGCGAGGGCGCTCGGCGTCGTCACCGAGCTTGTCGCGCAGGCGCCGGACGTGGACGTCGATCGTCCGGTCGAGGACTACGTCGTCGCCGTGGACCGCGTCCATCAGCTGGTCGCGGCTCAGGACCCGCCCCTGGGCCTCGAGCAGGGCCACGAGGAGGCGGAACTCGGCCGCCGTCAGCGCGACCGGCCGGCCGTCGACGGTCACCTCGTGCCGGTCAGGGTCGAGGGTGAGATCAGCGTGACGGAGGACCGGGCGCTCGGCCTCGCCGACCGCCGGCCCGGAGCCGGTCGCGCTTCGTTCGAGGATCCGCTTCACGCGCAGGACGAGCTCGGCCGGTGAGAACGGCTTCGGAACGTAGTCGTCGGCGCCCCCGGCCAGCCCCTCGATCCGGTCGGAAGGGGTGCCCCGTGCCGACAGGACGACGACCGGCGTCCGGGACCGCCGGCGGAGGGCGCGCAGGACCGACAACCCATCGACCCCGGGGAGCATCAGATCGAGCACGACGAGCGCCGGCTCCTCGAGGGCGATCGCGGCCAGCGCAGCCCGTCCGTCGGACGCTTCGACGACCGCGAGCCCTTCGCGCTCGAGGTAGGTGCGGACGAGCCGGACGATCTTCGGGTCGTCGTCAACGACGAGGATCGGGCCCGGGGTTCGCTTCATCGAGGGCATGGTAGACGCAGGCGCGACCGGGTGCGCAAAGCGCCCCGCGGTCGCGCCACGCTGCGCGGGTCGGTTACCGCCCGCCCTGGACCGGGATGACCGGGCACTCGAACTCGGCGACCGGTGTACTGGCGATCGTGAGCATCCCCGCCCCGGCGTAGGCGAGAACCTGCTCGTCACTGGTCAGCTGGACCGGCGTCGTGTGCCAGGTGACGGGCAGCACCTTCCATCGTCCGCCGTTGAACCCGGGCTCGCCGGGCGCTGCGTCGGCGACCGGGATCAGCCCGTCGCCGAGCATGTAGATCCGGTCGAACGAGCTGTCCGGCGCGCCCGTGCCGGAGAAGTCGGTCGGGGTGCCGAGCGTCCGGTAGCGGGCGCCATCGACGTAGAACGCGAGCGACGGTGGGCCGCCGGCGGCGACGATGCTCGCCGAGAGCGAGAGCAGGAGACCGAGTCCGGCCACCAATGAAACGAGTCTACGCACCTGTTCCTCCTTGCCACAGCGATCCTGTGCTGGATCGACCCCGGACCATCCGGGATCGAGGTGACGATCGTCGCCCTCGTCGATGACCGGCCGATGGCGGGACCGTGACCGTCGCGTGACATCGGGCGACGCCGGTCAGCGTCCCATCCCGGGGCGCAGGCGGGAGTACGTTTGAGGCTCCGTAGCCGAGCCTGCTCTCGATCGCTGCTGGCGGGGCGTCAGGGCGCTGAACCGCCTGCGAGTTCCCAGGTCGTCCCGTCCGGCGTGTCATGCACCTCGACCCCGGCTTCCACGAGCCGCTGGCGGATCTCGTCGGACGTCTGCCAGTCGCGGGCGGCGCGAGCGCTGAGGCGGAGCTCGATGAGCGCGTCGACGAAGGGGGCGACCGTGAGCCGCGGATCGCGCGTCCCCGCCGCGGCGAGCTCGCC
>JAJYXX010000320.1 GCA_021801545.1 Chloroflexota bacterium
TCGCTCGTCTGGGCGATCGTCGGCGGCCTGCTCATCCTGGCCACGATCTCCGGCCTCGGCTGGGTCTTCCAGCGCTACGGCCGCCGCTGATCGCCGGCGAGGACGGGATCGTGGGAGCGATGGTCGTAGTCGCGTCCGAGCCGATCCTCCGGACCGAGGGGCTGACGAAGCGGTACGGCACGTTCACCGCCGTCGATCAGCTCGACCTCGAGGTCCGGCCGGGCGAGATCTACGGGCTGCTCGGTCCGAACGGGGCGGGCAAGACGACGACGATCCTGATGCTGCTCGGCCTGAGCGAGCCGTCGGCCGGGACGGCGCGGGTCGCCGGCTTGGACCCGGTCCGCCAGCCGCTCGAGGTGAAGCGCCGGGTCGGCTACCTGCCCGACAGCGCCGGCTTCTACGGCGGCCTGAGCGGCCGGGCGAACCTGCGCTACACGGCCCGCCTGAACGGGTTCCGCGGCGCCGCGGTCGAGGAGCGGATCGACACCGTCCTCGCCCAGGTCGGCCTGACCGACGCTGCCGACGGGCGGGTCGAGACGTACTCGCGCGGCATGCGCCAGCGGCTCGGCATCGCCGACGCGCTGATCAAGGAGCCGGAGCTGCTGATCCTCGACGAACCGACGATCGCGATCGACCCGGCCGGCGTCTCGGAGATCCTGGCCCTCATCCGCCGGCTCGTCGACGAGCGGGGGATCGCGCTCCTCCTCGCGAGCCACCTGCTCGAGCAGGTCCAGTCGGTCTGCGACCGGGTCGGGATCTTCATCGCCGGCCGGCTCGTCGCCGAGGGCCGGGTCGACGAGCTCGCCCGCCGGCTCGGTGGCGGTCCGCTCGCGATCGAGGTCGGTGTCGAGCCGGTCGACGACTCGATCGAGGCCGTCCTGCGCGGAATCGCCGGTGCGACGGAGGTGAGGCGCGACCGCTCCGACCCGCGCCACTGGGTCGTCGCCGGCGACGAGACGACGCTGGTCGCGATCCCGAGCACGATCGATGCCGCCGGCTTCCGGCTCGTCCACCTGCGCCGCCGCGACGAGAGCCTCGACGCGATCTACCGGCGGATCGTGGCTGCCGATGGCGAGCAGCCGCTCGGCCCGCTCGGGGCATCCGTCGCGGGAGGGACCGAGCGATGAGCACGACCGTCGAGACGCCCGCCCAGCCGGCCACCGGCCGCCGGCTCGCCTCGGCCTTCTCCGTGCCGGGGACCGGCTGGCGGATCGTCGCCGGCAAGGAGTTCGCCGACCATCTCCTGAGCGCCCGGTTCTTCGTCCTGCTCGTCATCCTCGGGCTGGCCGCGGCGACGAGCGTCTACGCCGCCTCGAGCGCGATCCGCGACGTGGCCGGCCAGGCGAGCGGCACCCCGTCACTCTTCCTGCGCTCGTTCACCGTCGCCCCCGACCAGGTGCCGCCGTTCTACTCGCTCGTCGGCTTCCTCGTTCCGCTGCTCGGGATCGCCTTCGGGTTCGACGCGGTGAACGCCGAACGCGCCCAGGGCACCCTGCCCCGCCTGCTCGCCCAGCCGATCTACCGCGACGATGTCGTGAACGGGAAGTTCGCGGCCGGCCTGGCGGTGATCGGGCTGATCCTGGGGGCGATGACGACGATCGTCGCCGCGCTCGCGATCATCCGGCTGGGGATCGTGCCGAGCGCCCCGGAGGTCGTCCGGATCGTCGCCTGGGTGATCGTCTCGATCGTCTACGTCGGGTTCTGGCTCGCCTTCGCGACGCTCTGCTCGGTCGCCCTGCGGCGGGCGGCGACCTCGGCCCTCGTCGCGATCGGGGTCTGGATCGCGATCACGATCTTCGCCAACCTCGTCGTCTCGCTCGTCGCCGGCGTCCTCGCCCCGGCGCCGCCCGACGCGACCACGTCGCAGCTGCTCAGCAACGCCCAGCTCCAGGAGTTGCTCGCCCGCCTCTCGCCGAGCACCCTCTACCAGGAGGCGACGGTCGTCCTCCTCAACCCGAGCGTCCGGACGATTGGCGTCGTTCTGCCTCAGCAGGTCGACCGGGCGATCCCCTCGACGCTCTCGCTCGACCAGAGCCTGCTGCTCGTCTGGCCGCAGGTCGTCGGGCTCGTCGGCCTGACGGTCGTCTCGTTCGCGATCGCCTATGTCCTGTTCATGCGCCAGGAGATCCGGGCATAGGCCGGGGCCCTCGCCACCCCGGCTTGCGCTGCCCGGTGACTCCGGCGTTCAGTACTCCATCCCGGCCGGCGCGGCCGGCGTCTTCTCCTCGGGGATCTCGGCCACGAGCGCCTCGGTCGTGAGGACCATGCCGCCGACCGAGGCGGCGTTCTCCAGCGCGGAGTGGGTGACCTTCGCCGGATCGACGACCCCGGCCTCGACCATGTCGACGTAGTTACCGGCCAGGACGTCAAAGCCGAGCCGGGTGTTCTTCTGCTCCGCCTGGAGACGCTTGACGGTCTCGACGACGACCGAGCCGTCGTAGCCCGCGTTGACCGCGATCTGGCGGAGCGGCTCCTCGAGCGCCTGGCGCAGGCAGTTCGCCCCGATCGCCTCGTCGCCCTCGAGGTCGAGCCGCTCGAGCGTCCGGGCGGCCTCGAGCAGGACGACCCCGCCACCGGGCACGATGCCCTCCTCGACGGCGGCCCGGGTGGCGGCGAGTGCGTCCTCGACCCGGTGCTTCTTCTCCTTGAGCTCGACCTCCGTGCTCGCCCCGACCTTGATGATCGCCACGCCGCCGGCCAGCTTCGCCAGCCGCTCCTGGAGCTTCTCGCGGTCGTAGTCGCTCGTCGTCTCCTCGATCTGGGCTTTGATCTGGTTGATCCGGGCCTTGATCTGGTCCGGATCGCCGCGGCCCTCGACGATCGTCGTGTCGTCTTTCGTGGCCACGACCCGCCGGGCCCGCCCGAGGTCCTCGAGGTTGACCAGGTCGAGCTTCTTGCCGAGCTCCTCGCTGATCACCGTGCCGCCGGTCATGACCGCCATGTCGCGCAGCATCTCCTTGCGCCGGTCACCGAAGCCGGGAGCCTTGGCGGCGATGATATTGATGACACCGCGCAGCCTGTTGACGACGAGCGTCGCGAGCGCCTCGCCCTCGACGTCCTCGGCGACGATCAGGAGGTCTTTCTTGCCGGCCGAGATCAGCTTCTCGAGCGTCGGCACGAGGTCGGCGATCGCGCTGATCTTGCGGTCGGTGAGCAGGATGTAGGGCTCCTCGAGGGCCGCCTCCATGCGGTCCGGGTTGGTGACGAAGTAGGGCGAGAGATAGCCCTTGTCGAACTGCATCCCCTCGACGTACTCGGTCTCGTAGGCCAGCGTCTTCGACTCCTCGACCGTGATGACGCCGTCCCTGCCCGCCCGGTCCATGACGTCGGCGATGAGTGTCCCGATCTCCGGGTCGTTGGCGCTGATCGAGGCGACACTGGCGATGCCGGCGTGGCCTTCGACCGGGATCGCCGCCGCCCGGATCGCCTCGACCGCCGCGCTCGTCGCCTTCTCGAGGCCGCGCTTCATCTGCATCGGGTTGGCCCCGGCTGCAACGTTGCGGAAGCCGAGCTGCACGATTGCCTGGGCGAGGACCGTGGCGGTCGTCGTCCCGTCGCCGGCCAC
>JAJYXX010000030.1 GCA_021801545.1 Chloroflexota bacterium
TGCTGCGGGCCGTCCGGCCGCGCGTCTGACGCCCGGCCACTTGTTTGACGCTCGTTCGAGCGCTGTGCGATAGTCGGCCGGTCTCCATCGTCCCCCGGGGGATCGCCTCGCCGCAGGGTCGTCCTCCGATCCTTCATTCCTGGAGTGGGCACCCGTGGTCAGCTCCGCTGCGCCGGCGACCGCGCCGGGCACGTCGCCGGGGGGGTCGCCGCTGCTCGACGTGGGCGGCCTTACGAAGCGCTACAGCGGCCTCGTCGCGCTCTCAGACTACTCGCTGCGCCTGGCGGTGGGCACGATCCACGGCGTGATCGGACCGAACGGGGCCGGTAAGACGACGCTCTTCCACCTGCTCTCGGGGATGGTCCGCCCGTCGGCCGGCACGATCCACCTCCAGGGCGTCGACATCACCCACCTGCCTCCCCACCGGGTTGCCCGGCTCGGGATCGCCCGCACGTTCCAGAACATCCGCCTGTTCGGCGACATGTCGGTGATCAACAACGTGAAGGTCGGCGTCCAGCAGCGCCTGCCCGTCTCGCTGTGGTCGACGATCACGACCGGAGCGTCCTTCCGCCGGCGGGAGGACGAGGTGACCGCCCGGGCGACCGAGCTGCTCCATCTCGTCGGCCTCGCGGATCGGGCTCACCGGATCGCGCGCAGCCTCCCGTACGGCGACCAGCGCCGGCTCGAGATCGCCCGCGCCGTGGCGGTCGACCCGAAGGTCCTCCTGCTCGACGAGCCGAACGCGGGCATGAACCCGTCCGAGACGGGCGAGCTCCTGGCGCTGATCCGGCGGCTGCGCGACGAACTCGGGATCACGATCATCCTCGTCGCCCACGACATCCCGCTCGTCATGAACCTGTGCGAGCGGATCCAGGTCCTCAACTACGGTGTCCTGATCGCCGACGGGGAGCCGGCGACGGTGCGCGCCGACCCGGACGTGATCGCGGCCTACCTTGGCCAGGCGAAGCATGCTTGAGCTCGGCGACCTCCATGTCCACTACGGCAACATCCGGGCCCTCGAGGGCGTCTCGCTGCGGGTCGCCCAGGGCGAACTGGTGGCGATCATCGGCTCGAACGGGGCCGGCAAGTCGACGACGCTCAAGACGATCTCGGGGCTCCTGCGGCCGAGCCGGGGCACGATCCGCTACAACGGCACCCCGATCGAGCGCGAACCGACCGACCAGATCGTCCGGCTCGGCATCTCCCACTGCCCGGAAGGCCGCCGGATCTTCGGCCGCTTGACGGTACGCGAGAACCTGATCCTGGGCGGCGTCCAGCGTTCGCCGGCCGAGGTCCGGGCCGATCTCGAGATGGTCGGCGAGCTGTTCCCGCGCCTCCGCGAGCGGATGAACCAGGCTGGCGGGACTCTGTCCGGCGGCGAACAGCAGATGCTCGCGATCGCGCGGGCGCTGATGAGCCGGCCCCGGCTGCTCCTCCTCGACGAACCGTCGCTCGGCCTGGCGCCGATCATGGTCGAGCGGATCTTCGCCGTCGTCGACGACCTCAAGCGCCAGGGCCTGACGATCCTGCTCGTCGAACAGAACGTCCACCACGCGCTCGACGTCGCCGACCGGGCGTACGTCATGGAGACCGGCCGGATCACCCACGAAGGGCCGGCCGCCGCCCTGCGTCACGACCCCCAGGTCGAGCGCTCGTACCTGGGGCACTGAGCGATGGGCGAGTACTTCCTCCAGCAGGTCGCCAACGCACTAAGCGCGGGCAGCCTGTACGCCCTGATGGCCGTCGGGCTGGCGATGATCTTCGGCATCCTGCGCCTGATCAACTTTGCCCACGGCGACCTGATGATGATCGGCGCGTACCTGGCCGCCTTCTCGCTGTTCGCGGGGCTACCGCTCCCGGCGGCGCTCGTCACGACCCTTGCCGGCACGATCGTCGTCGGCCTGCTCATGGAGCGGATCGCCTACCGGCCGATCCGGGGCGGGCCGGGCGTGGCGATGCTCCTCACCTCGTTCGCGGTCGGCCAGATCCTCCAGAACGGAACCCTGCTCGTGAGCCGCCTCGGCGGCCAGCCGGTCCAGATCGCGTTCCCGGCCCCGGAGCTGCTCAACGGTGTCGTGGCGATCGGCACGCTCACGGTGCCCAAAGTGAACGTGGTGAGCTTCTTCACCGGCGTCGTCCTCCTCGTCCTGCTCACGCTGTTCGTGACCCGCACCCGCCTCGGACTCTCGATGCACGCCGCGGCCGAGGACCTACCGGCGGCCCAGCTGATGGGGATCAAGGTCAACCGGGTGGTCGCCACCGCCTTCGCGATCGCCTCGGGCCTGGCGGCGGTCGCCGGCTTCCTGTACGCCACCCAGGCGGGCCAGATCAACCCGTACCTCGGCTTCACCCCCGTCCTCAAGGCGTTCATCGCCGCGGTCATCGGCGGCTTCGGGAGCATCTCGGGGGCCGCGATCGGGGCGTATGCGCTCGGCTTCCTCGAGGTGATCCCGACCGCCCTGGCCGGGATCGCCGACATCCTGCCCCCGGGCTCGGTCTCACCGGGCGTCCACGACCTGCTCGCCCAGCTCCTGCCGAGCGGCCTGGCGAGCTACCGCGACGCCTTCGTGTTCGTCTTCCTCATCCTGATGCTGCTCTTCCGCCCGAACGGGATCCTCGGCGGACGGGCGCGGGAGGAGACACCGTGAGCCTCTCGCCCCGGTTCGCCGGCCCCCTCGTCACGATCGTCGGACTCAGCCTCGTCCTGTCGCTCCTCGACGCCTCCGGGCTCGCCTTCTGGCAGGGGCTCCTCATCAACTTCGCGATCTTCATCATCCTCGTCGTCAGCCTGAACCTGGCCTCGGGCTTCACGGGCGTCTTCTCGCTCGGGCACATCGGGTTCATGGCCCTTGGCGCCTACATCTCGGCGATCCTGACCCTGCCGCTGCGCGAGAAGGGCGACTACCTGCCGAACCTGCCCTCATGGCTCGCCGGCATCCACTTCGACCAGCTGCTCGGTCCGCTCCCGGTGGGCTGGCTGGCCGCGACGATCATCGCCGGGCTGATCGTCGCCGTCGTCGCCTTCCTCGTCGGCGCGGTCCTGATGCGCTTGTCGGGCCATTTCGTGGCGGTGGCGACGCTCGGGTTCCTCGTCATCGTCCGGGTGATCCTGTTCAACGCCGACGACTTCACGCGCGGCTCGCGGACGTTCTCCAACGTCACCCCGTACACAAACCTGTGGTGGGCCTGGGCCTGGGCGATCCTCGTCGTCTACGTGGTCTGGCGCCTCAAGCGCTCGCCGTACGGTCGCGAGATGTTCGCCCAGCGCGAGGATCGCTGGGCCGCCATGTCGGTCGGGATCTCGGTCCTCCGCCCGCGCCTGCTGGCGTTCGTCGTGAGCGCCTTCTTCACGGCCGTCGTGGGCTCGCTCTACGCCCACTTCATCACCTCGTTCTCGCCGACGGTCTTCTACTTCGACCTCACGTTCCGGGTGATCACGATGCTCGTCGTCGGCGGGATGGGCTCGGTCAGCGGCTCGATCGTCGGGACCGCCGCTGTGCTCGCCCTCGCCGAGGGGCTGCGGCGGATCGAGGACGTGACCCTGCTCTACGG
>JAJYXX010000310.1 GCA_021801545.1 Chloroflexota bacterium
TCTCGCTCGCGACCGTGTTCATGCTGGTCGGAGCGGCGCTCGCCGGCTGGCTGTCGCTCACGACGGGCCTGCTCCTCAACGAGGGGACGGCGCTGCTCATCATCGCCAACGGCCTGCGCCTGCTGCGAAAGGACTGATCGCGATCCCGAGACGCTGCCTTCAGAGCGGAACGCGGACCCCCGCCAGGCGACCGCCGATCCGGAGCCCGATGTCGGCGAGGAGCCGCTCCGGGCCCGCTCCAAGCCAGGCACGCTCGAAGAGGACCTTGCCCAGGTGCCAGATCCGGCCGGGGCGCCGAAGCGCGATCTGCGGGTCCGGCTCGGCGTAGAAGTCGCCGACGGCGAAGGCGGCCCTGCCGGCCCCGAGCTCGATCCAGCACGAGCCGACGCCGTCGAACGCTCGACCGGGGCCGAGCCCGAACCGCTCGGCGATCTGGTCGGCCACGACGGAGCCCTCGGCGTGCGCGAACACGCCGGCCTTCGGCAGGAACTTGCCGCTGGCGAGCGCGACCGCGCTCACGTCGCCGAGCGCGAAGACCCCGTCATGGGCGGCCGAGAGCGTCCGGCGGTCGACCGGGATCCAGCCTGCCGGCCCCGCCAGAGCGGACTCGCGGACGGGCGCCGGAGCGCGATGGGGCGGGACGGCGGCGAGCAGATCGTAGCCGGCGCGCCCGCCGTCGGTGAAGGCGATCTCGCGCGCCGCGGCGTCGTAGCTCGCGATCGACCGGCCCGGATGGAAGTCGATGCCGCGCTCCCGAAGGAGCTCCACGACGGCTTCTCCGAGCGTCGGTCCCGCCACCGGCATCGGCAGTGGCTCCGGGGTGTAGACGTCGATCCGGCTCCGGTCGCGGATCTTCCGGCGGCGGAGATCCGCGTCGACGAGCAGCGCCGCCTCGTACGGTGCCGCCGGACACTTGAAGGGCAATCCGCTGACCGCGACCGCGATGCGGCCGCCCTCGAAGGCGGCCAGTGCCGAGGCGAATCGCGTCGCGCCGTCGAGGGTGTAGATGTCGTGGGCCGCCTCCAGGAAGCCCGGGCTCGCGTCCGGAGCGAGCTCGGCGCCGAGCGCGAGGACGAGTGCGTCCGCCTCGAGCACGCCGGCGTCGGTCGTCACCCGGCGGCGATCGGCATCGATCGCGCGCACGTCAGCTGTGACGACGTCGATCCCCGATCGAAGGTGCCGCTGGATCGGCACGCTGAGGCGGTCGGGGCGCCGGGTCCCGACCATCAGCCACAGGAGCGACGGGGCGAACAGCTGGTCGCGCGCCCGGTCGATGACGACCACGCTGTCCGCGGCCGGAAGACGCGCCCGCAGGGCGTTCGCGGCCGCGACACCGCCGATGCCGCCACCCAGGATCAGGACTCGTCGCGCCATCATCCGCCTCCTAGACCGAACTTCCTAGCGCCGATTCGCCTGCGTCGGGCCTTCCTGATCGTGAAGTGAGGTGGAATCGGTCGAATCGGGCGTCAGAATGTAGCCATGAATATGCTTGACATCTGGTCGGCACTGTGAGATAGTCCGTGCGTGAAGAGGCGGCGATCCGAGGCGATGCACGTGGCCAAAGTGGTGCGGCCCTACAAGGATCGCGTCTACACGTACTTCTTCCTGCGCCAGACGTACCGCGAGGGCGGCACGGTCAAGCACCGCACCCTGGCCAACCTGTCCCACCTGTCGGCCGAGGCGATCGAGGTCCTGCGGCGGATCCTGCGCGGCGAGCACGTCCTGGCCGCGGCCGACGCGTTCGACATCGTGCGCAGCCTGCCCCACGGCCACGTCGCGGCCGTCCTGGGCACGCTCCGGCGGCTCGGGCTCGAGGGGCTCCTGGAGCGCCGCCCGTCGCGCCGCCGCGAGCTGGCGACCGCGCTCGTCGTGGCCCGGGTCATCGAGCCCGCCAGCAAGCTCGCCACGGCCGCCTGGCTCGGCGACTCGACGCTCGCCGGGCGGCTCGGGCTCGGCGAAGTGAGCGAGGACGAGCTGTACGGCGCGCTGGACTGGCTGCTCACCCGCCAGGCGCGGATCGAGGCGGCCCTCGCGGCGCGCCACCTCCATGAGGGCAGTCTCGTCCTCTACGACCTCACCTCCACGTACGTCGAGGGCACGAAGTGTCCGCTCGCCCGCCACGGCTATTCGCGCGACCACCGGCCCGACCGGGCGCAGATCGTGTTCGGCCTGCTGACCGACGAGCGCGGCTGCCCCCTCGCGGTCGAGGCCTTCGCCGGCAACACCGCCGACCCCGCGACGCTCGAGGCGCAGGTCGCCAAGCTGCGCGAGCGCTTCGGCCTTTCCGACGTCGTCCTCGTCGGCGATCGGGGGATGCTCACCTCGGCTCGGATCGAGCGCCTCAAAGAGATCGGCGGTCTGGGCTGGGTGAGCTGCCTGCGGGCACCGGCGATCGCCGCCCTCGTCGACGCCGGCGACCTCCAGCTCTCCCTGTTCGACGAGCGGGACCTGGCCGAGATCGCGAGTCCCGAGTTCCCCGGCGAGCGCCTGGTCGTGTGTCGCAACCCGGTCCTCGCCGCCGAGCGGGCGCGCAAGCGCGAGGCGCTCCTGACGGCGACCGAGGCGGCCCTGGCCCGGGTTGCCGCGATGGTCACGCGGGGTCGCCTGCGGAGCGCGGCCGCGATCGGCCTGCGGGCGGGGAGGGTCGTCAACGCCAAGAAGATGGCCAAGCACGTCGCGCTCACGATCGCCGACGGCGAGTTCCGCTTCGCGCGCGACGCCGCCTCGATCGCCGCCGAGGCCGCCCTCGACGGCCTCTACGTCATCCGCACGAGCGTCCCCGCGGAGCGGCTCAGCAGCGCCTCGGTCGTCGAGACGTACAAGCGTCTGTCCGCGGTCGAGCGCGACTTCCGGGCGCTCAAGGGCGACGACCTCCTGGTCCGGCCGATCTTCCACTACCGCGAGGAGCGCGTCCGGGCGCACCTCTTCCTGTGCCTCCTGGCGGCCTATGTCCGCTGGCACCTCGAGGCGGCCTGGGCGCCGCTCCTCTATCGCGACGAGACGCCACCCGCCCGGGTCGACCCGGTCGCACCGCGCGGCCGCTCGGAGGGTGCGCTGCGCAAGGAGCGCGACCACCGCACGCCCGACGGCCTGCCGGTCAACAGCTTCGCGGGCCTGCTCAAGCACCTGGGCACCCTCACCGAGGGCCGCTGCGTGCCCCTCGGGCTCGACGAGCGGGCGGCCTTCAGCAAGCTGAGCGTCCCGACCCCGCTCCAGGACCGGGCGTTCGAGCTCCTGGGCTTCACGCCTGCCTCCGTGTAGCCAACAGCGCCCGCCATTCCAGGCCGAGTTGAGTTCAGATCGCTCGCTCGAGGCTGGAAGTTCGGGTTAGAATCGCCCCCCTGCCCTGGAAAATCGCAGCCTCATCTCGCTTTCATCGGCGTCTCATCAGTTCATTCCAGGCTGACGATCGGTCGATCCTCTGAGCTTGTGCGTCAAGAACGGCTGGTAATGCCGTGACTTCACTCTTCAGCGGCCACCTCGGTAGCATCGGTTCCGTAACAGCGGTCGGATCGGGCGCGTCGAACGGATAGCTCAGGCAGGGAGACTGG
>JAJYXX010000344.1 GCA_021801545.1 Chloroflexota bacterium
GAAGCCCGCCGGATGGCCGAGGCGGCCCGGGCGGCGGCCGATGCCGCGAACCGGGCGAAGAGCGAGTTCCTGTCGCGGGTGAGCCACGAGCTGCGGACACCGCTCAACGCGATCATCGGCTTCGCCCAGCTCCTGCGCGCCGACGACCTCGACCCCGACCAGCGCGAGAGCACGAGCCAGATCGAGCGGGCCGGTCGGCACCTGCTGCGGCTCATCGACGATCTCCTCGACATCGGCCGGATCGAGAGCAACCGGCTCCCGGTGTCGCCGGAGCCGGTCGGCGTGCGCGAGATGGTCGAGGACGCGGCCGGCCTGATCGCTCCTCTGGCCACGGAGCGCGGCCTCACCGTCGCGCTGCCGGACGTCCCGCCCGAGCGCCGCGTGCTCGCCGATCGCCAGCGCCTCAAGCAGGTCCTGCTCAACCTCCTCTCGAACGCGGTGAAGTACAACCGCCCGGGCGGCACGATCCGCATCACCGCCGAGCCGGCGGCCGAGGACCGTCTCAGGATCACGGTCGCCGACGAGGGACCCGGTCTGACGCCTTCCCAGGAGGCCCGGCTCTTCGCCCCGTTCGACCGGCTCGGGGCGGAGGCCACGGGGGTGGACGGGACCGGTCTCGGCCTCGTCCTCTCGAAGGCGCTCGCCGAGCAGATGGGAGGCCGGCTCGGTGTCGACTCCGTGCCCGGTACGGGGAGCGCGTTCTGGATCGAGCTTCCGGTCGCCTCTGCCGGCGATCAGGCCCCCGGCAACGAGGCGACTGGTAGCCAGCCCGCCCGGGCCGACACCCAGACCGCCCTCGCGCTGCCGACCGGTGGTCCGACCGGCAGTCCGGCCGGCATGGTGCTCCATATCGAGGACAACCCCTCGAACCTGCGGCTCATCGAACGCGTACTCGCCCGCCGGTTGAATGTCCGGCTGCTGCCGGCGATGCTCGGCCGGCTCGGTCTCGACCTCGCCCGCGAACACCACCCGGACCTCATCCTCCTCGACCTCCACCTGCCCGACCTGCCGGGCGAGGAGGTGCTCGCCCGACTCCGAGCCGACCCGGCGACCCGGGAGATCCCGGTCGTCGTTCTGAGCGCCGATGCGACGGCCGGCCAGATCGAGCGCTCGCTCGCGTCGGGCGCCCGCGCCTACCTCGCCAAGCCGCTCGACATCGGCGAGTTCCTCGCCCTCGTCGATTCGCTCCTGGGCGACGCGCCCGACGATGCAGAAGCGGGCGGGGCCGCATCCGATGGACCGTCGCGGTTCCCGGGCCGAGACACCGGTCTGGCCGGATCATGACCTTTGAGTCATAGCTCGGTGGGCCTGATGTCGGTACCTTCGGCTGGTCACATGTCCGCTCCACCCTGGGCCAGATACCTCCTTGCCGTCCTCGCCGCAATCGGCGTGTTCGTTCTCCTGCCCGCCAACAGCGTGCCCTCGGCGGTCATCTACCTGGCCATCCACCTGTCCGTCCTCGGTGCGCTCGCCTACGGCCTCCGCGTGCACCGCCCGCGTCCGCGGGCCGCCTGGCTCGTGATCCTGGTCGGATACACGATCTACCTGGTCGGGAACATGGTCACGCAGGGCGCGGCGACCGGACTCCTGGCGCCGCTCCCGTTGCCCTCGGGCGTCGACGTGCTGTACCTCGCCACCTATGCCGCCATCGGCCTCGGCCTCATGCTCCTGCTCGCTGGGCGAGGGGCGCTCCGGGACTTCGCCGCTTTCGCTGACGCGCTGATCATCCTCACCGGGATCGGGCTCTTCGCCTTCGAGCTCCTCATCGGACCCGTGCTGGACGACGCGACCCTGTCACCGGCCGCGCGCCTCGTCCTGGCCTTCTACCCGATGGCGGACCAGCTGGTCCTGCTGGCTCTCCTGTGGCTCGCGTTCGCGCCGGGACCTCGCGGGCCCGCACTGTCCCTGCTCATCGGTGGGGTCGCCGCGCAGACGGCCGGCGACGCCGTGTTCGGTCTCTCGAGCACGAGTGTCGCGTGGACGGGTGTCATCGCGCAACCCCTCTGGCTCCTCTCGTTCGCGCTCGTCGGCGGGGCCGCCTTGCACCCATCCATGGCCGGACTCGGGACGCGGAGTGGCGGTCAGCCCTGGGTCCCGGCCCGCTGGCGGTTCTCCCTCCTCGTCCTCGCCTCGACCGCTGTCATGATCCGCGTCATCAGCGATGCGTATGGAGCCGGCGGTCTCCACACCGCCGTGGCCGCCGTCGCCGTCGTCGCCGTCGTGGTGGTGTTCGGGCTCACATTCGTGCGGTTCCGCGAGTTGATGGTCGACATCGACGTGTACGCCCGGACCGAGGCGGAGCGGCGCGCCTCGGAGGAGCGGTACCGGTCGCTCGCCGCCGAGCTCGATCGGCGGGTGAACGAGCGCACGGCCGAGCTGACAGCCATCAACGAGGGGCTCCGCCAGGCGAAGGAGGAGACCGAGCGGGCGAACCGGGCGAAGAGCGAGTTCCTCTCGAGCGCCAGCCACGAGCTACGCACGCCGCTCAACGCGGTCCTCGGCTTCGCCCAGCTCCTCGAGCGCTCCGATCTCTCGCCCGATGACCGCGACAGCGTCACCCAGATTCTCCGGGCCGGACGCACCCTCCTCGCGATGATCGACAGCGTCCTCGAGCTGGCGCGCGTCGAGTCGGGCCAGCTCGCCCTCTCGATCGAGCCGGTGAACGTGGAGGCGCTGATCCACGAGACGGTCGATCTCGTCCGTCCGATGGCGGTCGGACGAGGCATCCGGTTGGTGACGCCGGCCGACGTCGAACAGCCGCCGTACGTGCTCGCCGACCGGCGTCGGATCAGGCAGGTCCTCCTGAACCTCCTGACGAACGCGGTGGTGTACAACCGCGACGACGGGTCGGTCACCCTCGGCTACGCCATCGTGGAGGGCGACCGCCTGCGTCTCTCGGTGACCGACACCGGTCCGGGAATCCCGGCCGAGCGCCAGGCGACCCTGTTCACGATCTTCGACCGCCGGCTCGGATCAGGTCACCAGCAGGCTGGTCTGGGGGTCGGCCTGGCGCTGTCCGCCCGCCTGATCGAAGCGATGGACGGGTCGATCTCGGTCGAGAGCGAGGTCGGCACCGGCAGCACGTTCTCGATCGAGCTCCCGCTCGCCGCCGAGCCGCCAGCTGAGGCGCGCGATGGGCGAGTTGGCGCCGGCGCCGGGGCGCCCGCGCTCTTGACGGTCCTCTACGTGGAGGACAACCTCGCGAACCTCAAGCTCATCGAGCGAGTCCTGGGCGCCCGGCCGGGGACGCGGCTGCTGGCCGCGATGCAGGGGCGCCTGGGCCGCGACCTCGCCCGGCAGCATCATCCCGACCTCATCCTGCTCGACCTCCACCTGCCCGACATTCCCGGCGAGGAGGTCCTCCGGTTGCTGCAGGATGATCCGGCCACGCGCGACATCCCTGTGATCATGCTGAGCTCCGCACTCGGCAACGGGCAGCGGCTCCGCGACCTCGGTGCCGCGGCGTATCTCTCGAAACCGATCGACGTGGCGGTATTCCTTGCCGCGGTGGATCGCATCCTGGAGGGAGGGGTGGCCCATGCGTGACGGT
>JAJYXX010000296.1 GCA_021801545.1 Chloroflexota bacterium
CGCGAGTGCCTGTCGGATGTCTTCGATGTGCCCGCCCTGCGCGAGCTGCTGGCCGGGGTCCGGCGGCGCGAGATCGCGGTCACGAGCGTCGAAACGCTCCGGGCCTCACCCTTCGCGAGCTCTCTCCTCTTCGACTACGTCGCGGCGTACATGTACGAGGGCGATGCCCCGCTCGCGGAGCGTCGCGCCCAGGCCTTGACACTCGACCGTGACCTCCTGCGCGAGCTCCTCGGCCAGGAGGAGCTGCGCGAGCTCCTCGATCCCGATGCGCTCGCCGACCTCGAGCTGTCGCTCCAGGCGCTGACCGACGAGCGCCGGGCGACGTCGCTCGACCAGCTGCACGACCTGCTCCGACGGCTCGGCGACCTGTCTGGCCTGGAGATCGACGCGCGCGTGGAGGGCGGACCCGCGGTCGCCGCCGACTGGGTGGCGGCCCTCGCAGCCGGCCGGCGGGCGGTGGTCGTCCGGATCGCCGGGGAGGAGCGCTGGATCGCCATCGAAGATGTCGCCCGCTACCGCGACGCGCTGGGCGTCAAGCCGCCGGCGGGCGTTCCGTCCGCCTTCCTCGGACCGACGAGCGGGGCGCTCGAGGGCCTGCTCGCCCGCTGGGCGCGGACGCACGGGCCGTTTCTCACCCCGCAGCCTGCGGCGCGCTGGGGTCTGCCGTCCGGGGCGGTCGAGGACGCGCTCGAGCGGCTGCTGGCGAACGGCACGATTCTCCGCGGCGAGTTCCGGCCCGACGGCATCGAGCGCGAGTGGTGCGCCCCGGAGGTCCTGCGACTGCTTCGGCGACGCTCGCTGGCACGCCTGCGACGGGAGGTCGAGCCGGTCGATCCGGTCGCCCTGGGGCGGTTCCTTCCCGAGTGGCAGGGTGTCGCGGCCGTGTCCGGCCGGCCGGCGCCGGCTCCGCTGCGCGGCACGGTCGCGCTGGAGCGACTCGCCGAGGTGATCGATCAGCTGGCCGGCCTGCCGATCCCGGCCTCGGTCCTCGAGCGGGACGTCCTGCCGGCCCGGATCCCCGGCTATCAGCCGCGCCTGCTCGACGAGCTCGGGGCGCTCGGCGAGGTCGCCTGGGTGGGACGGGGGAGTCTCGGTCGCGACGACGGCCGGATCGGGCTCTACCGTCCCGGACGCGAGGTCCTGCGGTCGGGGGGCATCGAGCACTGGCTGGCGGGCGAGGGAGTCGGCCGACCGGGCGGCCCGCGGCACGAGCGTCTCCGCGAGCACTTCGCCCGGCGTGGCGCGTCGTTCTACCGGGAGATCTTCGCCGCCGCCGGCGGCGGCTCCGACCGCGAGGTGCTCGACGCGCTCTGGGACCTCGTCTGGGCAGGCGAGGTCACGAACGACACGTTCGCTCCGCTGCGGGCCCTCCGCTGGAAGCGACCGACCCGCGATCGGAGGCCCCGTCCGGGCCGCCTCACCCAGCTCGGTCCACCGGAGGCGGCCGGTCGCTGGTCGCTCGTCGAGGCTCCCGGAGGCGCCGGATCGACGACGAGCGCGGCAACGGAGCGGCTCCACGCCCTGGCGACCACGCTCCTCGAGCGTTACGGCGTCCTCACCCGCGAGGCGGTCGCCGGCGAGGAGATCCCGGGCGGGTTTTCGGCCGTCTATCCGGTCCTGCGCGCGATGGAGGAGGCCGGCCGCATCCGTCGCGGCTACTTCGTCGACGGCCTCGGTGCCGCACAGTTCGCGCTGGCCGGTGCCCTCGATCGGCTGCGGGCCGTCCGCGAGCCGAGCGCCGGCGGGCCGGTCGTCCACCTGTTCGCGGCGGCTGACCCGGCGAACCCGTACGGCGCCGCACTGCCCTGGCCCCGCTTCGGCAGCGACGATCGTCGCCCGATCCAGCGGACCGCTGGGGCGTATGTCGTGCTCGTCGACGGCCTCGCGACGCTCTACCTCGAGCGTGGTGGTCGCTCGCTGCTCACATTCCCGGCGTTCCAGGCCGGTAATGGCGAGCACGAGACCTCGGCGCTGGCGATCCGGGCGCTCGGCGAGCTCGTGGCATCGCGTCGGCTGCGCGAGCTCGCGATCGGCCGGGTGGACGGCTGTCCCGTCGCGGAGTCAGCACTGCGCGAGGTGCTCCTCGGTGCCGGCCTGCGGCCGGGCTACCGAGGCCTGGTGTTCCCGGCGCAACCCACCCGCCGGCCGATCGTATGATGCGCCGATGTGCGAGCACTTCATCGCCCGCGCGGTCGAGCCGTTCCGGCTCGATGAGCTCTGGCCGTTCACCGAGCGCCTCGAGCGCTACGGGATTGCCGGCTTCGGCTGGGGCGCCGCCTGGCTCGGCCGGGAGGGCCGCCTCGAGCGTTACCGTGACCTGCACGCCTTCCGTGACGACCACGGCCGTGAGGCGCTCGGGGCGACCGAGGTGACTTCGGTCCTCGTTCATCTGCGGCGACCCTCGAAGCTCTTGACCCTCGGCCTCGCCGACACGCAGCCGTTCCTCGATCCGGCCGGCCACTTCGCGTTCAGCCACAACGGCGACCTGCGTGACTACCGCCGCTGGCGGAACCGGTACCGCGAGCAGGGCCGGATCCACGGCCGAGCCGACTCCGAGGTCGGTCAGCGCTGGCTCGAGGACGAGTGGCGGACCGACGAGCCGGTCGGCCACCTGCTCGCCGCGCTCCACGACGCATTCGGGGGCGACGCCAACCTCGCCGTCCTCGACGCCACGGGCAGGCCCCACGTCTACGCCGGCAACGGCGAGAACCCGGTCTTCACATTCCGGCTCGGGCGGATCCGGCTCGGTTCGACCGGCATCTACTCGCTCGATCGCTCCCTCTTCCGGTTCGTCGCCCACGGGGCGACCGAGCGCCGCCTCGTCCCGCTCCGCACCACGGTCTCGCTCGACTGACGACCGGCCAGCGACCGCGTGCGTGGCCCGGCGCGGTCCGGTCGACAGCCCTGCACGCGGGCCCGGCGGCTCAGCCAGTCTCGAGCCCCACCAGGGCGCGCAACGTCTCGGCCAGGCGCCGTCGGGTGAGCGCCGCCGCCGCGACCGGGTCGTTCTGCCAGTGTCGCCACCACGCGCTGGCCCAGTCGCCGAAGCGCCGGGCGAGCCCCGGCCACGTGTTCGGGACGAGCCACCAGAGCGGTCGCGGATGGCGCCACCACCACGGCACGATCGCCCAGAGGACGACGAGGTAGTCGACCCGGATCGGCCGAGGTCCGAACCCGAAGAGTGCCTGCAGCTGGACGATCGTCAGCGGCAGCGTCGCCAGGCTCAGCAGCGCGGAACCAGCCAGCCAGAGGAGGCCCCACAATCGGGCGCGCGGGGTGATCACGAGCCAGAGCGGCGCCGGGACCCACTTCATCCAGGTTGCCAACGCCCAGAGCAGGCCCCCCAGGCGGGGACCGACGAACTGGGCGCCCCAGCACAGCAAGGCCAGCAGGAGCGTGACGTTCCCGGTGTCGAGGTTGGCCGCGATCGGGAACGAGAGGGCGAGGACGACGAGGGCGGTTGCCAAGGGATGGCGAGCGTATGCCCAGTGGATCGTCCAGAGCAGGAGCAGGACCGC
>JAJYXX010000065.1 GCA_021801545.1 Chloroflexota bacterium
CGAGCCTTGATCGCACGCGTCCCGAGGTCGGTCGGACCTGCGCGGCGACCACGGCTGACACCGAGTTGGTGGCCTCTGGGGGCCCGGAGGGTCGGGGGCTCCGCTAACTCGAGGATCTAGGTCAGAGTGTGCGGCGAGTGGAGGCCGTCCGGCGAGGTGATGGTGTTCCCCTCCGGTCTTGTCGCGGCGTCGTCGCGTTGGCGTTTCGAGGGCGGCACGGCGGGGGGATCGAGGGCGGCACAGCGGGGGGCCGCTGACGCACTCGACGCACTCCCGCCCGCGCTTGCGGCCCCGGTGGTTGGTGGACAGTCGAATGCGTGGCGGCGCTACCGGCGGGGTTGGGCGCTCGAGGTGGTGGTCGCCATGCGCCGGGTCGAGGGACGTGTCCGGGTCCTCAGGGCCGAGCGGGAGGCGACATCTCGAAGGGCGCTCGCGGGTGCGGACTGGGTTGCCGCTACCCTCGACGCACCGATCGTCTCGAGGGACCCGATCGCGCTGGATGCAGGGGGCCGATCTCGGATCGGTGGTGGGTCGCGAGTGAATGAGTTGCGACGGCTCCGGGGATAGGAAAGGGCGCGGCGACAGGCCGGTCGAAGGAGTGGCGAGGCGCTCTGCGGGCGCCGTGCGTCGTCAGCCCGCCCCCTCGTCGCCACGGGTCGGCCGGCCGCGAGGAGCGACGCGGAGCGCGCTCCGCATAGGGGAAGTGGCTTCCGGGCACGCGAGGTTGGTCGAGGCCGGCCGCGCGGGGCGGAAAACTGCCTCTTCGTGGCGCCAAGGACTGACGGAGCGAATGTCGGCCAGGAGGAGGGAGGCGATGCCCGAGCGAGCGGCATCAAGGCGATGCTCGTCGAGATCGACCGGGTCTGGCGCGACCCTGCCACGTCGGATGCGCTGTCCGAGCGGCTTTGGTCGCTCCAGGGCGGCTACGGCATCCCCGGCTTCATGCCGGCCCAGGGCTATGACTGGTCGGGGATTCGTGACTCCTCGGACGAGGCGATCAAGGCGATGTACGCGGCGATCCAGGAGTGGGTCGCGGGCCACTGATCCACGACGGCCGCCACGGCGGGCCGCAGGTGATCAGACGGCGATCGCCTCGACCTCGATGCTGGCCGGATCCGGGATCGGGAGCCCGTCTTCGGCGAGGCCTTCCAGGTGGAAGGCGAGCGCCTCGCGGATCAGCTGCTCGACCTCCGCGCGCGTCTCGCCGGCGACGCCGAGCCCGGGAAGAGCGGGGACGTAGGCGCCCCAGCTCGTCGGCCCATGCTCGATGATGACCGTCCAGGTGGTGCTCACTGCTCGCGTCCCTCCTTGGACAGTCCCGCCTGACGAAGGATGTTCGCGAGCGTACCTGGTGGCACGTCCGTGGCAGGCTTGCCGGCGACCGTGACCTTGCCCGGTTTGGTCGGGTGGCGGAACTGGCGATGGCTTCCTCGCTGGGCGATCTCCTGCTAGCCGTCCTCCGCGAGCAAGCGCAAGACGTCTCGGACCTTCACCGCCGTCGGCCGGCCGCCCGAGCGTCGACCGGCGGGTCGCCGCGGCGGGCGATCTCGGCTTCGAGCCGTTCGATCTGGCGGGCCCGGTCTGCGGCAAGGGCGTCCGCGGCAAGGGCACGGCCTTCGGCCTCGGCAAGCTTGGCACGGAGCTCCCCGGTCACCTCGGCGATCTCGGTCCGGTGCTCGGCGCGGATCGTCGCGAGCGCCGTGGCGGCCCGGTCGCGCTCCAGCGTGACGACGCGCTCGGTCTGGTCTGCGAGCGCGGCCTCGAGGGCCGCTTCGGCCTCGGCGCGCAGGCGACCGAGCTCGTCGGCGTGCGCGGCGGCGAGGGCGGCGACTTGCTCGCGTAGCTTGCCAGCTGCCCCCTCGGCGCGCTCTCGGGCGGCGCGCTCGGCACCGAGGGCCTCGTGCATCTCGGCCCGCAGCTGCTCGAGGTGCACCTCGGCCCCGGCGCGCTCGGCCGCGAGGTCGGCGGCGGCATGTTCGCGAAGCTCGGCGCGCTCGGCCTCGAACTGCTCGGCCAGGCCGGCGAGCTCGTCCCGGTGGCGAGCGGCGCGCTCGTCACTCTCGGCCCGGGCGGCTTCGAGCGCCTCGGTCAGCTCTGCGAGGCGGGCCTCGGCCCGCTCGGCGTCCTCGGCCGCCTCGGCCGCTGCGGCGATCGCCTCGTCACGCTCTGCCTCGGCCGCTTCGCGACGAGCGTCGGCGAGCTGGCGCTCGCGGTTCGCCGTCACGGCCCGCTCCTCGGCGGAGGCGACCTGCTGGGCGAGGCTTGCGCGCATGGCCTCGAGCTCGGCGGCGACCCGGTCGGGGTCGGCGAGCACGCCGACGGCGGCCGCGACGCGTTCGGCGAGGGACGAGACAGCCGCCTCGTGGCCCCGGGCCGCGTCGCGCAGCTCGTCGAGGACGAGGCGGAGCGACGCCTCGGCGAGGGAGGGCAGTGGGGGAGCAGGCTGCTCTTCGCTCGTCTGCTGGCGGCGCTCCCGCCAGGCACGGGAGCGGTCGACGGCGCTCGCGTACTGGCGCCGGCGCCCGCCGCCGTGTGGGACCTCGCCGACCGGTGTCTCACCGGGTGCGTCGGGCATGATCCGACCCTACCGCTGGCGCGCTCGTTCGTCGCGCGACTCGTAGGTACGCGACGAACGCGACGAACGCTCGTGACGATCGCTCGTCCGGTCGCCGGGGACTGCCGCGTCGTGGCCGGCCGATACGACGGGTGTGAAAGCGCGCCGGGCCCGGTCGGGGATGAGCCGCTCCTGGCAGCCGCCGCCGGCGGGGGAGTTCGCCTACCTCGAGTCCCAGCTCGCACGCTGCGGCCGGGGTGAGCACGACGCCGCAGGCTCGTCGCCGGGCCGGAGCGTCTACGCGGCGTTCGGTCGCCGCCGGCCGGTCGAGGAGCGGCGGCGCCGGGCGTGCGGCAAGGTGCTCGGCCAGGTGGGCTGAGCAGTGGCGCGAACCGGGACGTGGCTGGGCGAGCTCGACGTGCGGCGGGGGCCGGTGGGTTCGGCGGTGTTCTCAGCCTGTGGCCGCTACCGCTACGAGCTGACCCGCGACCTCGAGGCACCGGCGAGGCTCTTCGGCGAGGCCGAGGCGACGCGGGGAACGGTCTGCTGGGTGCTCGCGAACCCGTCTGTGGCCGACGAGGCCGTGCTCGACACGACCCTGACGCGCTGTGCCGGGTACTCACGTGCCTGGGGCTTTTCGGCGATGGTCGTCCGCAACGTGCTCGCCTATCGGGCCACCGACCCGAAGGTCGTGGTCGCAGCGGCGCGGGACGGCGCCGACGTCGTCGGGCCGGCGAACGACGCCTACCTCGCCCGCCGGGAGGGGATCGAGCTTGTCGTCGTCGGCTGGGGCGCGTTCGGGCTCGTCGCGGCCCGTGCGCCGCGCGTCGTCGAGCTGCTCGGGCGAAAGGACCTCTACTGCCTCGGGCGGAACCGGGACGGCTCGCCGCGCCACCCGCTCTACCTGCCAGCGTCGGCCGAGCTCGAGCCGTTCGATCCCTCGGCGCGCGACGGAAGAGCGA
>JAJYXX010000084.1 GCA_021801545.1 Chloroflexota bacterium
GAGGTCGTCCACGGAGGGTAACCTCGGGAGCGGATCGGGCGCCTGACTTGACGATCAGGACTCAGGGGACCGAGAGCAGACGCTCCGGACCCTCGAGCAGGTCGATCAGCGCGTCGAGAAAGGCGGCCGCGGGCGCGCCGTCGACGACCTGGTGGTCGAACGTCAGGCTGAGCACGACGAGGGTCCGGGCGACGATTACTCCGTCGACGACGGCCGGCCGCGGGCGGGCTCGCCCGACGCCCAGGATCGCCGTCTGGGGCGGGTTGAGGAGCGGTGTGAAGGCGTCGACCCGGTAGCGACCGAGGTTCGTCACGCTGAAGCAGGCGCCCTCGGTGTCGGCCGGCGCGAACGCACCGCTGCGCGCCCGTTCGGCAAGCGCCCCGATCTCCGCCCGGAGCGTCGCGAGGTCCTTGTGGTCGACGTCGCGGACGACCGGCACGATCAACCCGTCGTCGAGCGCGACCGCGACCCCGATGTCGATCCGCTCCGGGTAGACGAGCGAGGAACCGCTCAGGCGGGCGGTCAGCCGCGGGTGCTCACGGAGCGCCAGGGCCGTGGCGCGCACGATCGCCTCGGTGTAGGAGAAGCGGGTCTCGGACGTCTCGCTCAGCGCCGCGAGCACCACGCCGAGGGCGGTCAGATTGGCCTCGGCGGTGATCGTCAGCTGAGCCGTGGCGGCCAGGCCGGCCCGAAGTCGGTCGGCGATCGTGCGGCGCATCGGCGTCAGCGGTTCGCTGCGGCCGGTCGCTGGTGGAGCGAGCGGCGAGCCGACCGTGGGTCCGGGTCCGGCGGCCGCCACGGGTCCGGGGGCCGCTGGGCGCTCGGCGGCAGCCCGCACGTCGGCCTCGACGATCCGACCCTCCGGCCCCGAGCCGACGACCGGCGACAGGTTGACGCCCAGCTCGCGGGCGAGACGCTTCGCGGCCGGCGACGCGGGTCCGCCGGCGACACCGGGACGCGACGGCAGCTGGGCGGGACCCGCGGCAGGGGGTTCCACCTCCAGGACGGCAATCGGCGCACCCTGGGCAACCACGCCGCCGGGCTCGACGAGGAGCGCCTCGACCCGGCCGGTCGCCGGGGCACGCACCTCGCTGGCCGCCTTCTCGACCTGGATTTCGGCCACCAGGTCGCCCTCGCGGACGGTCACCCCCGGCTCCACGAACCAGGTGACGACCACGCCCTCCTCGACCGCGTCGCTCAGACGCGGCATGACGATCTTGCGCCGCATCGTGTCCCCCTTCGATGGTGTGGCGGGCGCCGGCCCGCAGGTCCGGCGCCCGCAGGCGATGACCGATCAGCCCATCAACTGCCTCGCGGCAGCCGCGATCTTCTCGCGGCTGGGCAGGCAGAACTGCTCGAGGGGACGGCTGTAGGGGATCGGAACGTCCGGGTAGGTGACGCGGGCCGGCGGCGCATCGAGGTGGTCGAACGCCCCCTCGATGACCGTCGTGATCACCTCGCCGCTCGTCCCGAAGCTGCGGTAGTCCTCGTCGACGACGAGGAGCCGATGGGTCTTCTTGACCGATTCGACGATCGCCTCGCGATCGAGCGGGACGAGCGAGCGCAGGTCGAGGACCTCGGCCTCGATCCCGTCCTTCGCCAGGTCGTCGGCCGCGTCGAGCGCCCGGTGGACCATGAGCGAGACGGTGACGATCGTGAGGTCGCGTCCCTCGCGCTTCACGTCGGCCTTGCCGATCGGGACGGTATAGGGTTCCTCGGGGACGGGCGCCGTCGCCCGCGGGTTCGGGGTCATCCAGCCCAGACCCATGATCCCCTTGTGGAACATGTAGAGGACCGGGTTGTCGTCACGGATCGCCGAGATCATCAGGCCCTTCGCGTCGTAGGGCGAGGACGGGACGACGATCTTCATGCCCGGCAGGTGGGCGAACATCCCGTAGAGCGTCTGCGAGTGCTGGGCGCCATCGCTGTAGCCGCCGCCGATCGCGGTGGTCACGACGACCGGCACCTTCACGTGCCCGCCAGACTCGTAGTGGATCTTCGCCATGTGGTTGTAGATCTGGTCCATGCAGACGCCGAAGAAGTCGACGAACATCAGCTCGACGATCGGCCGCATCCCGGAGATCGCGGCCCCCACCGCGGCGCCGATGAACCCGGTCTCGGAGATCGGGGTGTCCATCACCCGCTCGGGTCCGAACTTCGCGAGCAGGCCCTCGGTCGCCCCGAAGATCCCCCCGTACACGCCGACGTCCTCGCCCATGACGAAGACGCGTGGATCGCGCTCCATCTCCTGGGCGATCGCTTCCGAGATCGCCTTCGACGTCGTCAACAGGCGCTTGGTTTCGACTGCCATCGTGAGCTCCTCCGGCTACGCGAAGACGTGCTGAAGAGCCGACGCCGGCTCCGGGGAGGGGCTCGAGCGGGCGAACTCGATCGCCGCGTCGACCTCGGCCCGGGCCTGCTTCCAGGCGGCCTCGGCCTCGGCCGCGGTCAGGACGCCGGTGTCGATCAGCCGGCGCTCGAACGCCCGGAGCGCGTCGCGCTCCTTGAGCAGGGCGAGCTCCTCCTTCGAGCGGTAGAGCTGCGGGTCGCCCTCGAAGTGGCCGAGCAGGCGGTCGGTCTTGACCTCGATGAGCGAGGGGCCGCCGCCCCGCCTGGCGCGCGCGACCGCCTCGCCGGCCGCCTCGTGGATCGCGACCGGGTCGTTGTCGGCGACGAGGACTCCGGGGATACCGTAGGCCGCGGCACGGTCGCTGTTGTTCGGGATGGCGGTCGCCTTGTCCTTGGGGACGCTGATCGCCCAGGCGTTGTCCTCGCAGACGAAGACGACGCCGAGCTTCCAGAGCGCGGCCAGGTTGAGCGACTCGTGGAACGCGCCCTGATTGGCCGCGCCCTCACCGAAGAACGAGACGGCGATGTCGTCGCGACCGAGCTTCTTGAAGGCGAGGGCGTGCCCGACCGCGGTCGGCATCCCCTCGGCGATGATCCCGCTGCAGCCGAAGTTCGTCGCCGGATCGAACAGGTGCATGTGGCCGCCCTTGCCGTGGCCGAGGCCGGTCTCCTTGCCGAAGATCTCGGCGGCGAGCTTCTTCATGTCCATACCATGGGCGAGGGCGACGTGGTGGGGCCGATGGGTTGCCGTCACGGCATCCGTCGGCCGGAGGTGGGCACAGACGCCGGCCGCGACCGGTTCCTGGCCGGCCGCCAGGTGCATCTCGCCGGGCACGGGCCCGGCGGCGATGTCGAAGGCCGGCGTCTTGCCCTCGAAGTAGATCTGCTGGATCGTCTCCTCGAAGAGACGGATCCGCAGCATCTGGCGGTGCATCTCGCGAAGCGTTTCGTTACTGGGCATCACTCATCCTCCATGAGCGTGGACCCGCGGTGGGTGAAGCGTGGCGAGGAACGCTGGGCATCGCCTCCCTTCAGCTCGTCCCGGCCGCATGCCAGGCGGACCGGGCGTAGCGCTCGACGAGCAGGCGCTCGGCGAGCGCCGCTTCGGTGTCCGTGATCCGGCCGGGGTCGAGGTGGCGACCCCGGCCCGTGGCCGACAT
>JAJYXX010000074.1:0-2483 GCA_021801545.1 Chloroflexota bacterium
GGGCTGAGTAAGGGCGAACCTGCGACGATCAGCGCACGATGACCACTCGCCGCTGGCCGATCCTCCTGATCTTCGTCCTGTCCGGGGCTGCGGGCCTCGTCTACGAGGTCGTCTGGGCGCGCCAGCTTGTCCTCGTCTTCGGCAACACGACCCAGGCCGTTTCGACGATCCTCACCGGTTTCTTCGGCGGGATGGCGATCGGGTCATGGCTGGGCGGTCGCCTGGCCGATCGAGTCCGCCGGCCGCTTCGGCTCTACGGGATCCTCGAGGTCGTCCTCGTTGTCATCGTCCTCCTCACTCCGGTCACGTTCAGGTTCATCCACGAGGTCTACCGCGGGGCGTTCGGGTCACTCGAGTCAGTGCCGCAGGTGCTCGCGCTCGTCCGGTTCGGGCTTGCTCTGCTCGCTCTCGCACCCGCGACGGTCCTCATGGGCGCGACCTTGCCCACGCTGACCCGATATCTCTCACGTGATTCCGGCCACCTGAGCTCGGCGTTCGGGCGTCTCTACGCGGCGAACACGGTCGGCGCGATCCTCGGTGCGGCAGCCGCCGGCCTCATCCTGATCGAGCTGCTCGGGCTGACCGGGACGCTCGTGGTCGGATCTGCGTGCTCGGGCGTTGCAGGGGCGACCGCTCTCCTGCTCGACCGACAACAGCGCCCGGCGGCTGCGACGCTGCCGCCGGGCGCGCCCAGTGACGCCCTCGTCGATCCCGGGTGGTCCGGCCGCGCGGCGGACGGTCCGCGGCCACAGCTCGCCCTGGGAGTCGCGTTCGTCTCGGGTTTCACGTCGCTCGCCTACCAGGTGCTCTGGACAAGGCTGCTCGCCTCGGGGACCGGCAACTCGACGTACGTCTTCACGCTGATCCTCACCGTCTTCCTCGTCGGGCTCGCGATCGGAGCCGTGCTGTTCACGGTCCTGCGCTCGCGGATCCGTCACACGGTGAACCTGTTGGCCCAAGCCCAGGTCGTCCTCGCCGTGTTTGCCGTTGTCGGCCTTGTGACGGTGATCTCGCGCCCGGTGGACATCCCCTACCAGGCCGGCCGGATCGATGGGCTCATAGGCGTCCTGGCGCTGCGAGTGACGCTCGTGGTCCTCCCGGCGACGATCGTGATGGGCCTGAGCTTTCCCGCGGCATCCGCACTCGTCGCCGGCCGGGACGGCCGCGTGGCCACCAGCGCTGGGCTTCTGCTGGCCGCCAACACGATCGGAGCCATCGTCGGGACGTTCGCCGTCCCGTTCTTCGTCATCCCCGCCGTCGGGTCACCGAACGCGGTGGCATTCATCGCGCTTGTCAATGCCTCGCTCGGGATTCTGCTGGCGCTCCGTGGCGGCATCGTTGAGCGCCTCGTGCGCAGCGTGGCCGCCGCGGGTGCCGGTGTTGCCATCGTCCTGGTTGTGAGCCTCGTCGCGGGGGGCGTCCTCCAAGACCCGAGCGTTGCCCACATCGTGGCCGGCCAGGGCACCGTTTTCGCCAGCCGTGAGGACGAGATCGCCTCGGTGCAGGCCGGTGCGGTCGACGGCGTCCGCCAGCTCTGGGTGACCGGGACGTCGATGACGCTCCTGACCGTCGACGCGAAGCTCATGCCGATCCTGCCGCTCATGCTCCGGCCCCAGTCGAAGACGGCGCTGACGGTGGCATTCGGGATGGGCTCGGCCTTCCGGGCGGCGGTGATCGCCGGTCTGCAGACCGATGCGGTGGAGCTCGTGCCGTCAGTGCCGACGATGTTCGGGTACTACTATCCCGACGCCGGGGCGATCCTCGCGAACCCGGCTGGCCACGTGATCATTGCCGACGGCCGGAACCACGTCGAGCTGACCGACCGGCGCTACGACATCGTCGTCACCGACCCACCGCCGCCGATCGAAAGTTCCGGCGTGTCAGTCATCTCGTCGCTCGAGTACTACCGGGCTGGCCGCGCCCGGTTGGCTCCGGGCGGGGTGATGATGCAGTGGGTGCCGTATGGCCAGACTGTCGACGAGTTCCGGGCCCACGTCCGGACGTTCTACGACATCTACCGGTTCGTGACGATCCTTCGCGGACCGGGCGGCTACGGGTTCTACATGCTTGGGTCGGACGAACCGATGGCGTTCACAGACACGGGGATGCGGGCCGCTCTGGCCCGGCCGGGTGTCCTTGCGGATGTTTCGTCGGCGTACGACTCGCCGGCGAAGACCGTCGACGGGTGGGTAAGCCTCATCCCGCGCCTGACCTGGATCTCCGGCGACCAGGTGAGCGCCTTTGCCGGAAGCGGGCCCCTGATCACCGACGACCGACCGCTCCCCGAGTACTTCCTCCTGCGTCATGCGTTCGGGGCGTGGTCGCCGCAGGTGTCGCCGGTGAGTCTGGCCGCCGCGGGGTTCCCGTTCCGGTGAGGCTGCCCCGGAGGCTGCCCCGGCGGGCCCAGTGGCGGGCCCAACCGATAGACTGCGCGGCGTGAAGCCCGCCAGCCTGACGATCGTCCTGCCCGCCTACAACGAGGA
>JAJYXX010000074.1:2493-2779 GCA_021801545.1 Chloroflexota bacterium
ACGAGCTGTTCGGGTACCTGCGGCGCCGTGGTGGCCAGGCGCGCGATGGCGGCCTGGGGGCGGACCGTCTGCCGGTCCGGATCGACGTCCTCGTCGTCGACGACGGGAGCACCGACGGGACGGTCGCGCTCGTTCGCGCCCGCCCTGAGGCGACGGCCCCTGAGACCGCCCCGACGACCCTGCGGCTGCTGAGCATGCCGCACGGCGGCAAGGGAGCGGCGGTCAAGGCCGGGATGCTCGCCGCCGACGGTGACGTCATCGTCTTCGCCGACGCCGACATGGCGAC
>JAJYXX010000074.1:2789-3507 GCA_021801545.1 Chloroflexota bacterium
AGCTCCCGCTCCTCGTCGAGGCGCTCGGATCGGCCGGCGTCGCCCTCGGCAGCCGGATCCAGCCCGACGGTTCGGACATGCGGCAGAGCCAGCCGGCGTACCGGCGCCTGCTCGGGGCGGCCTTCCACGTCCTCGCCTCGGCGTGGGTCGCCGGGCCCGTGCGCGACACCCAGTGCGGGTTCAAGGGGTTCAGCCGCGAGGCGGCCCACGACCTGTTCGCCCGCCAGCGGATCACGAGCATCGCCTTCGATGTCGAGCTGATCTACCTTGCCCGCAAGCGCGGCTACCGGATCGCGGCCGTCCCGATCCGCTGGTACGACCGGCGTGGCTCCCGGATGCACCCCGGCCTCACGCTCGCGCTCCGGGTGGCCTGGGACCTCGTCCGGATCCCGTTCCTCCATCGCGGCCTCGACCGCCTCGCCAATGCGCTTGCCGACCGTGAGCGGCCCGCCGGCTGACGTGCGACCGGCCGAGCCATCCGGCCGGCGCTTCGCTCGGGTCGCGCTGCCGGTCGTCGCCGTCGCGGTGTTCAGCGCCGGGCTGGCCACGATCTTCGCCGCCGCCGGCCCGACCCTCGGCTACGACTTCCAGGCGTACCTCCACGCCGCCCAGCGCCTGCTCGACGGACGACCGCTCTACGACCCCGGCGTGGACCTGGCGGGTGGATTCGCGATCTACTTCTACCCGCCACCATTCGCCCTCGCGTTCGTCCCGTTCG
>JAJYXX010000281.1 GCA_021801545.1 Chloroflexota bacterium
CAGCTTCTCGAGGAGGCGCGAGAACGCCTTGAACTCAGCGTTGCCGCCGGACGAGCCGTAGGCGTGCCAGATCGTCAGCTTGCCGCTCAGCGTCGCGGTCGTCGGTGCGGCGCTCTCGCTGGGCGCGGCGGACGGGGCGACGGAGGGGGCGGCACTCTCGGACGGGGCGGTCGTCGCCCCGGGCGTGCAGGCCGAGGCCGCAATGGCCAGGCCAGCCACGAGGGCTGCAAATCGCAACGGTGTCTTCATCGTCTGCTACTGCTCCTTGCTGCTGCGTGCTCTTCCATGAAAGTTGCTTCCACGTCAATGACGGTTGCAGACGGCCGGCGGGACCGAGCACGGCCGGCGGGACCGAGCTCCGATCCCCCACCGTGCAGCGGCCTGGTACCCGGCGCGTCGGTGGCGAGTCACACCGATCACCGGGCCGCTCGTCTTCGTGGTCCTCCTCTAGCTGCGTCCCACCTCTAGATGCGTGCCACCTCCTGCCGCGTCTGCGGCACCGGGCCGGTCGAGCCCCGGATGACGAGCCGGGTCTCCAGCCGGCGGTGCTCCGATCGAGCGGACTCGCGCCCCTCGATGACCGACAGCAAGAGTCGGGCGGCCTCCTCGCCCTTCTGGCGGATCGGCTGGTGGACCGTCGTCAGGGGCGGATCGGTGTACCGGGCGAGATCGATGTCATCGAAGCCGACGATGCTCAGGTCGGCCGGCACGGCGAGGCGCTGCTCGCGCGCGGCCCGTAGGGCACCGATCGCCATCGCATCGCTCATGGCCAGGGTCGCGGTCGGTCGGAGGCCGTCCTCCCAAGCGCGGGTGAAGGTGGCCACGCCGCCCTCGATGCTCGCCGGGCCGACGACGATCGCGGCGTCCGCGAGCTCGATGCCGGCCGCCGCGAGAGCGGCCCGGTAGCCGTGGAGGCGGCGGCTCATGACCCCCTCCGGGTCGAGCGTCGTGGCCGGCAGGGGCGGCTCGACGCCGAGGACGAGGAACTCGCGGTGACCGAGCGCGAGCAGGTGCTCGGCCGCGGCACGGGCACCCCCCTCGTCGTCGACCTCGACCGAGGCTTGTTCGGGCAGGGCGGTGGAGTCGACGAGCACGATCGGCAGGCCGGCGCGGCGGATCTGTTCGACCTCGGGGTGATCGTCGGAGAGACCGATGACGACGACCCCGTCGACGGTGGCCCGGCCGATCGCCCGGGCGAGCGAGCCCTGGACCGGCGAGATCAGGTGGAGACCGTAGCCCGACTCCTCGGCTGCTTTCGCGACGCCCTCGGTGAAGGCACCGAAGAACGGGTTGGAGAAGACGACCGAGAGCAGCTGCGGGGTGAGCACCCCGAGCGCCAGCGTTCGGCGCTGGGTGAGCATCCGGGCGACGGGGTGCGGCCGGTAGCCGAGGCTCTCGGCCACCTCGCGGATCCGGGCCGCCGTTTCCGGGTTGAGCCGGTCCGGGCTGTTGAAGGCGAACGAGACGGCCGTCTTCGAGACGCCGGCCTCTCGGGCGACGTCGGCGATGCGCGGCCGGCGGGTGCGCTCCTCGAGGGTGATGGTTCGATCCTCCCGATCCCTTGCCGGCCTTGCCGGCCCTGTTGGCCTTGCCGGCCTTGCCGGGCCTGTCGGCCTTGCCGGGCCTTGCAAACCGGTTTAGCAAACCGGTTTACGTGCAAGGTAGCGGCGCCCGGGGGCGGTGTCAAGACTCTGTGCCGCCGATGTGCCGCCGACAGACTCTGTGCCGCCGACAGACTCTGTGCCGCCGACAGTGTGCGCTCTGTTCGCTCTGTTCGCTCTGTTCGCGGAAATGCGTCCGGCCGAGGCCGATGGAGGTCAGGCGCGCGGCGGGATGCGCGACGCGGCCGACAATCCTCGTCAAGGTGCGTCCCCAGAGCGCTATCCGGCTCGCGCCGGCCGGCGGCACCGGATCAGGCTCGATCGGGGTGTGAGCACCCCACGAATGCTCGCCAATGCTCCGGGGCAGTGCGCTATCGAGGCTCAGGGGGCGCGTTCCAGGCCAGAGAGCGCCGACCGAGGCCCTGGGCAAGCCGGACCTCCGCGTAGTGTCCGCAGTACGGGCAATAGCGAGGAAAGCGGGCGCGGCACCGTGGCGGACGGGCGCGGCACCGTGGCGGACGGGCGCGGCACCGTGGCGGACGGGACGGTGGGCGTCGCTTGCCCGGCGCGACTCGGCTCGGCGCACACGAGGGGGCGCGATGGACGGCGCGACGGTGGGCGCGACGGACGGCGAGGACGGTGGGCGTCGCTTGCCCGGCGCGACGGTGGGCGCTGCGAGCGGCGCGGAGCACGGCGCTGCCCACCCACCCGGTACCCGCCCGGCCGGCCGCACCCCCACCCGTGGCAGAATCAGCCGATGACCACCCGGCCCCCCTCGATGCCCCTCGGCGTGCGCGTCTTCCTCGCCTACGCGTTCCTCATCCTGGCCGGCATCGGCCTGTCGCTGCGCTGGGTGATCGACCAAGCGATCGAGCAGCCGATCAGCTTCATCGGGATCGTCTGGATGGGCCTGCTCGCCTACACGATCTTCACGATCACGCTCGTGCTCCAGCGCAAGGAGGCAGCCCGCGGCCTGGCCCTCGGTCTGGCCAGCCTGAGCCTGCCGGCCGTGCCGATCCTGGCGCTCTCCGCGCTGCTGCCGGCGGCGATCGTCATGGTCGGGGTGGCGATCGCCCTGTTCGGCGGGCTGACGAGACCGGCGGTGCGCGCCTACCTGAACGAGCCGTGAGCGGACGAATCTGGCCACGGACGGTACGCTCTGGTGAACGCGCGGCCCGCGAGGCGACCCGGCCGGCCGATGACCCCCGACGACGACCCCCGACGATGACCCGCTCGACGACATGAGCCCCAACCCGCTCGACGACATGAGCCCCAACCCGCTCGACGACATGAGCCCCAACCCGCTCGACGACATGAGCCCCAACCCCGCGCCGAGCCCCGACCCCAACCCCGCCTACGCGGAGGAGACCAGGTGACCGATCGATCGCACAAGCCGCCCGCTTCCCAGGCCAACCGCGGCCGCCCGACCGACAACCGTGGCCGCCCGACCGACAACCGTGGCCGCCCGACCGACGAGCCCGCCCGTCCGACTGCAGCGCCCGGCGCGAGTTCACGCCGGGCCGGCCGACGTGAGACGTCTCGCCCGACGACACACCGCACGATCTCCCTCCTCGAGCGGCGTGGCCTCCTGCTCGGCGGCGCCACGCTCGTGGCGTTCGTGCTGATCGGCGCCTACCTCTTCTTCGGGGCTACCCAGAAGACGTACGCGTGCGGGGCGCTGCTCACCCCCGCGCCGTCCGCCACGCCCGCCCCGGGCGGCTCCCCGGCGCCCCTCGGCCAGATCCAGGAGGACATGGGACGGCGTCACACCGACCCCGGCGCATCGGCCCGCTACGCCAGCTGCCCGCCGGCGAGCGGCGCGCACTACGCCGACCCCGGCGGACCGATCCCCAACCGCTTCTACGGCAAGGACGAGACGGCCCTCCCGCAGGGCTGGATCCACA
>JAJYXX010000076.1:0-1339 GCA_021801545.1 Chloroflexota bacterium
CTCACCCAGTCCCGGATCGACCTGCCCCGCGATGGGGCGAGGCTCGCAGCGGGACCGCAGATGATCGGCGGCGTCGCCTGGGCGCCCGATCGGGGTGTCTCGAAGGTCGAGGTGAAGATCGACGACGACCCGTGGCAGACGGCGACGCTCTCGGCCGCGATCTCGAAGGCGACGTGGGTCCAGTGGGTGCTGCCGTGGCACGCGAGCGCCGGATCGCACCGGATCGAGGTCCGTGCCACCGATGGGACGGGCGAGGTCCAGACCGACCAGGTGACGCCACCGTCGCCCGACGGCGCCCGCGGCCACCACCACGTCCAGGTGCAGGTCGGCTGACCGGCGCGAACGGGAGCCCCGGGAGGCGGGCAACCGCCGCCACCACGCCGAGCGCACCGCCCGCTGAGCGCGCCGCCCGCCGCACCGCGCCGAGCGCGCCGCCTGCCGCGACGGCTGCTACCCTGCGCCGATGAACGAACGAACAACCGGACCGGTCCCGCCTTCCTCGGACCGCGTGCGCGTCCGGCGCAAGCCCGACCGAGGGCACTACGACCGGGCGACGATCGACGCGATCCTCGATGCCTCGATCGTGGGCAGCGTCGGCTACGTCATCGACGGCCAACCCTACGTCACGCCGACGGCGATCTGGCGGACGGGCGATCGGCTCTTCTGGCACGGCTCCTCGGCGAGCCGGATGCTTCGCCAGACGAAGGGCGGCCTCCCGGTCTGCATCACCGCCTTCCACCTCGACGCGCTCGTGCTCGCCAGGTCGGGCTTCAACCACTCGCTCGACTACCGATCGGTCATGGTCCTCGGGCGCGCGTACGAAGTCGAGGACGACGAGGCGAAGCGGGCGGCGCTCCGGGCCTTCGTCGAGCACCTCTACCCGGGGCGCTGGGACGAGCTCCGACCCCCGACCAGCCAGGAACTCAAGGCCACGTCCGTGCTCTGGATAGAGATCGCGGAGGCCTCGGTGAAGATCCGCGACATCGGCGCCCATGACGAGCCCGGCGACGAGGCGTGGCCGGCCTGGGCGGGCTCGATCCCGATCGTCACGACGTTCGGCACCCCGGTGCCCGACCCGTTCGTCCAGCCGGGCATGGAGACACCGGTGGTTGCCCTGGCGCCCCGCCTCTCGACGCCTCGCCTCCCCGAAGAGGACTGGTAAGATATCGGCCGCGCCGACGTAGCTCAGCGGCAGAGCAGCTGTTTCGTAAACAGCAGGTCCTCGGTTCAAATCCGAGCGTCGGCTCCATCGATCGCACCACGAAACGGTCGCCTCGGCGGCCGTTTCTTCGTGTCCGGGCAGTGCATCCGGTCGTGGCGCGCGTTCGGGATCTACGGC
>JAJYXX010000076.1:1439-3504 GCA_021801545.1 Chloroflexota bacterium
CGGCGTCTGCGGCGCGCGTTCGGGATCCACAATCCTCGTCATCGCGCGGCCCCGGATCGCTATCCACCTCGCCTCGCCGGATCGGCCGCCGCCGGGGTCCGAACGGGCTCGATTCCGGTCTGGTCGGCCGGCCAATGCTCGTCAATGCGCGGCGGCGGCGCATGATCGAGCCTCGGGCGGCCGATTCGAGGCCGTCGGGCACGTGCGAACCGGCTGCTGCGGCCGAGCCTCCGCGTAGTGCTCCCCACCCGCGCATTGATGAGGAGAGCCGTTGATGGAGGGACGGAGCTGGACGACGCTTGGGAGAGGAACGCCGTCGCGGGCGCACCGGCACCCTCGATGGGACCGCGCGGCCGCGCCGCTGGAGGTCGCGCGCCTCCGCGCTCAATGCCGGGACGTCGGGGTATCGTTGCCGCGATGCCGAAGCGAGAGGGGACGATCCGGATCGCCGGCCGGGACGTGACGATCACGAACCCGGACAAGGTCTACTTCCCGCGCGCCGGTCACACGAAGCTCGACCTCGTGCGCTACTACCTCGCGGTCGCGGACGGTGCGCTGCGCGGTGTCGCCGGCCGGCCGATGGCGCTCAAGCGGTTCGTGGACGGCGCCGAGGGCCCGTTTTTCTTCCAGAAGCGGGCGCCGGCCTCACGGCCGGACTGGATCGAGACGGTCGAACTCTCGTTTCCCTCCGGGCGGACGGCCGAGGAGATCGTCGTGCGTGACGCGGCCCAGCTCGCCTGGGTCGTCAACCTCGGCTGCATCGACCTCAACCCGCACCCGGTGCGAGCCGACGACCTCGACCATCCGGATGAACTGCGGGTCGACCTGGACCCGGTCCCCGGCGTCCCGTGGTCACAGATCCGGGAGGTGGCGGGGGTCACGCGGGAGGCGCTCGAAGCCGTGGGGCTCGTCGGCTGGCCGAAGACCTCGGGCTCGCGGGGGATCCACATCAACGTCCGGATCGAGCGCCGCTGGACGTTCCCGGAGGTCCGGCGCGCCGCGCTCGCGCTGGCGCGGGACGTCGAGCGGCGGGCACCCGCGATCGCCACCTCGAAGTGGTGGAAGGAGGAGCGCCACGGCGTCTTCCTCGACTACAACCAGAACGCGAAGGACCGGACCGTCGCCTCGGCCTACTCGATCCGCCCGACCCCGGACGCCCGCGTGTCGGCACCGTTCAGCTGGGACGAGCTGACGGCGATCGAGCCCGGCGACTTCACCCTCGCGACGGTGCCCGGTCGCTACGCGGCGGTGGGGGACCCGGGCGGCGGAATCGACGAGGCGGTCGGATCGCTCGAGGGGCTGCTCGAGCTGGCAGCGCGCGACGAGGCCGAGGGGCTGGGCGACGCTCCCTGGCCGCCCCACTACCGCAAGCAGGAGGGCGAGCCGCCGCGCGTGATGCCGTCGCGACGACGCCGCGTGGCGGACGAGCACGGGCAACCCGGCCAAGAGGCCACAGGGGCCGAGCCGTGGACCGGCCCGCGCCCGACGCCGACCGGGCGCCGGAAGGGCTCGATGCCGGTCATCGAGATTGCCCGTGCCGCCGCGCAGGCCGACGTCCTCGCCGGTCTCGAGCGCTGGAAGGCCCGCTGGCCGTCCGCCGCGACGCTCCTGGAGCCGTCCGACATCCTCGTCGATTCGATGCGCGGACGCTCGACAACGTGGACGCGGATCCGCATCAACCTCCGGAACGTGCCCGAGGACGAGCGTCCGCCGCAGGAGGCGCTCGATCCCGACTTCAATCCTTGGTCGGAATACGAATGGCCAGATCGAAGCGGCCAACTGGAGCGAGCGCCTCGCAAGACGAAGGCGACCGATTGAGCGAGGGGTCGTTCTTGACCCGCCCGGCGCCAATCGCCTTGGTCGCGAAGGGATGGGCCATACGGGCCTCGATCCCCGCGTCGGCGAGCGTCAGGACAGCTGGCGCGATGCGCGCGATCCGTGCCGTCAGTCTTGACATGCATGGCCTTTGGTGGCTAGATATGGCCATGAAGCGCGTCGGCGTGGCGGAGCTGAAGGATCAGCTCTCGAAGCATTTGCGTACGGTCGAGGCTGGTGCCGAGATCGA
>JAJYXX010000300.1 GCA_021801545.1 Chloroflexota bacterium
ATCCGGCCCCACGCCCTGGCGCGCTCGGTCGAGGCGATGTTCGCCTACCGTCCGTCGCTCGTCCTGCCGGCGGTCGAGGCGCCGATCGTCGCCCTCGTCGCCGGGACTGGCGAAGGAGGGTTGCGGCTGGGTGCGCTGGAGGCTGCGACGACCGCGCTCGGACAGGCCGGTCGACCACCGATCCGCGTCGCGATCTTCCCGGGTGTCGGGCACAACCTGATGCGTCACCGACCGGTCGAGGTGACCGCGGCGATCCTGGCCCTGCCGGGGAGCTGACGGGCCGCGGAGCCGGCCACGTCCGCCGGGGCTGACAGCGAGCCGGCCACGTCCGCCGGGGCTGCCCCATCACACACGACAGCCACGGGGTACGATGCGGGAACGCCAACGGGAGCACCACCTCATGACGACCCGCCTGCCCGATCACGTCCAGAAGATCGTTGCCGAGATCGAGTCCGAGATCGGCGAGTCGCCGGGCGCGTTCGAGGCGCCGCCTGGTACGACCGGTCCCGGCGGAGGGCTGCGCCCAAGCCGCGCCGCCTCGAACAGGCGCGTGGAGGCAGCGGTTCGCCAGATCCTGACCGAGATCGGCGAGGACGCCGACCGCCAGGGGCTCGTCGGCACGCCCGAGCGCGTCCACCGGATGTACACCGAGCTGACCGCGGGCTATCACGTCGACCCGGAACGTCTGATCAACGGCGCGATCTTCGACGTCGACTACAGCGAGATGGTCGTCGTCAAGGACATCCCGTTCTACAGCCTGTGCGAGCACCACCTCCTGCCGTTCTTCGGCAGCGCGGCCGTCGCCTACATCCCGCGTGGTCGTGTTCTCGGGCTCTCGAAGATCCCCCGGATCGTCGAGATGTACGCCCGCCGCCTCCAGGTCCAGGAGCGACTGACCCAGCAGATCGCCGATTTCCTGATGGAGCGTCTCGAGCCGGGCGGCGTCGGGGTCGTCCTCGAGGCGACCCACCTGTGCATGGTGATGCGCGGCGTCCAGAAGCCAGGGACGGTGATGACGACGAGCCACGTACTGGGGCTCTTCCGCTCCCGCGACAACACCCGGGCCGAGTTCTTCGCCCACCTCGCGCGCCGGCCACCCGGCGCCTGAGCGGACGCCTATCATTCGGCCATGGCCACTCGACCGATCAAGGTCCTCATCGCCAAGCCGGGTCTCGACGGGCATGATCGAGGCGCCAAGGTCCTCGCCCGCGGTCTGCGGGACGAGGGGTTCGAGGTCGTCTACACCGGCCTGCGCCAGAGCCCCGAGATGATCGCGACCGCCGCGCTCCAGGAGGACGTCGACGTCGTGGGACTCTCGATCCTGTCCGGGGCGCACATGACGCTCCTGCCGAAGATCTGCCGGCTTCTCCGCGAGCAGGGGCTCGATGATGTGCTCGTGACGGCCGGCGGGATCATCCCCGACGACGACATCCCGGCCCTGAAGGAGGCGGGCATCGCGGCCGTCTTCGGGCCCGGCACGACGATCGCCGAGGTCGCCGACTTCCTGCGGGCGAACGTCCGGTCGCGCGACTAGGGTGGGGGAGCCTGCCGACCGGGCCGCCGAGCTCTGCGACGCCGCGCTGGCCGGCGATCGCCGGGCGCTGGCGAGGCTGCTGACCGCTGTCGAGAATCGCACCGTGGCCGCTGAAGCTGCCCTGCGCCGGCTTTACCCGCTGGCCGGCCGGGCCCACCTGGTCGGGATCACCGGGCCGCCCGGGGCCGGCAAGAGCACGCTCGTGGCGGCGCTCATCGCCGAGCTGCGCACGGTCGGTCGCTCGGTCGCCGTGATCGCGGTCGACCCGTCCAGCCCGATCACCGGCGGTGCCCTCCTGGGCGATCGTGTCCGGATGCAATCCTACGCGGGCGACCACGACGTGTTCATCCGCTCGATGGCCGCCCGCGGTCATGCCGGCGGACTCGCCTCGACGAGCGGGGCGGCGGCGGCCGTCCTCGACGCGGCCGGGTTCGACCTCATCTTCCTCGAGACGGTCGGGACCGGGCAGAGCGAGGTGGAAGTTGCCGCAGCCGCCGATACGACCGTCGTCCTCGAGGCCCCCGAGATGGGCGACGAGGTCCAGGCGATCAAGGCCGGCCTGCTCGAGGTGGCCGATCTCGTCGTCGTCAACAAGGGCGACCGCCCCGGTGCCCAGCGGACGGCGGCCCAGCTGCGGGCGATGCTCGTCGCGTCCGTGCCGCGCAACGACGCTCACCATCATCCGCGACCGAAGCGCCCCGAGGTGCTCGTCACGACCGCCTCGACCGGCGAAGGGGTGCCCGAGCTGCTCACCGCGCTCGATCGCCACCGGGCGGCCGGTCGCGATGGCTCGGCCGAGGCGGCGCGCCTCGCCCGGGCAGAGCACCAGGTCTGGGCGATCGTGTCCGATCGGCTGCGCGACCGGCTCCACGACCCGGGCCGGCGGGCCGTCACCGAGGCGACGCTCCACGAGGTGGCCGAGCATCGGCTCGACCCCTACGCCGCAGCCGATCGTCTGCTCGGTTCGCTCGGCTGGCGCGACTGATACGCTCTACCAATGAGCATCGAACGTGTCTTCGTCGCCGGGGCGGGCCTGATGGGTCACGGGATCGCCCAGGTTCACGCCGCAATCGGCAAGCAGGTGACCCTCTACGAGCCGGAGATCGAGCGGGCCCGGGCCGGCCGCGATCGGATCGCCGGCAACCTCGAGCGGGCTGTCGCGAAGGGCCGCCTCAGCGAGGAGGAGCGCCCGGCGATTCTGGCCCGGATCTCCCCGACCGACCGGCTCGACGCGGTGGCGGATGCCGACCTCGTCGTCGAGGCGGTGTTCGAGGACGTCGACGTCAAGACCGGGCTCTGGCGCGAGCTCGACGTCCGGGCGCCCGGGCGGGCGATCTTCGCCACGAACACGAGCTCGATCTCGATCGACCGCCTGGCGCAGGCGCTCGCCCCGACGCGCCGGTCGGCGTTCGTCGGGATGCACTTCTTCAGCCCGGTGCCGGTGATGCCGCTCATCGAGCTGATCCGGGGCGCCGCGACCTCGGACGAAACCGAGGCAGCGATCCGGGGCCTCGCCGCCGAACTCGGCAAGCAGGTGATCGTGTCGGCCGATCGGCCCGGGTTCATCGTCAACCGGATCCTCATGCCGCTCCTGGCCGAGGCGATGCGGGCCTACGAGGAAAAGCTCGGCACGGCCGAGGACATCGACACCGGGGCACGGGTGGGGCTGAATCACCCGATGGGCCCGCTCGAGCTGGCCGACTTCATCGGCCTCGACGTCTGCCTGGGCGTCATGAAGGTGCTCCACGAGGGGCTCGGCGGCGAGCAGTTCCGTCCGCCACAGGTGCTCGTCGACCTCGTCGCGGCCGGCCATCTCGGCCAGAAGACCGGGCGCGGCTTCTACACCTACCCGCGGGGATGAGCGTGCGGCCGGGGGCACCGAGGCGGCCGGCGGTGGGCCTGCGACCGATGGTGGGCCGGTGAGCTGGCCGCTCGGCGAGGAGGAGCGCCTCCTCCAGGCGACCG
>JAJYXX010000441.1 GCA_021801545.1 Chloroflexota bacterium
AGGTCGCGTGACGGACCCGGGGCTGCGCCGTGCCGTGCGCCTGGCGCTCGCCCACCACCTGGGCCTCGACATCCCGGCCGTCAGCGATGGGGCCCTCGTTCGCACCTGACCGGGGCCCCGGCAGCTCACGGTCGACCCGAGCTGGCGGCGCGAATCCGGCTGGGGGGCGTGCCTGGCAGGGCGGCCGGAGTGTCAGAGGCCCCAGTCCAGAACCTCGACGAGGCGTGCGAACGAGCGTCCGACGTCCTGCGGCATCCCGAACCCGCCGGCGGCCTCCAGCGTCACGAAACCGTGGAAGCGCCGCCCGCAGGGCGCGGGCGGCGTCGATGGCGTCGCCGCGTAGCGCCCGGGGTGCGCCCCCGCGAGCCAACTTCCACCACTCGCCAAGATTCTCTGATCTTGATCAACAAATGCCCGACTGCGCGATTCAGCGGTCAAGATTGTGATATCTTGCCAGCATGCCTCGTCCGGTGACGCTTGACGACATCCCGAGCTTCCTCACTGAGGAGGCGTTCTGGAATCTCGTCGGTCGTCTGGAGCACGAGCAGCTCGACTTCAAGCTTCGCCCCGACGGACTCGACGAGGTCTTCGCGGCGATGGCCATGACCGACGGGGGCGTCGCAATCCTCGGGATCCGCGACAACCGCCGGGTCGAGGGCTGCGCCATGACTCAGGCCGTCCTCGACCGGGTCACCGAGACCGCCCATGCCTGCGGGCTCGAGGTCCAGGTCCGCGAGCTGGCGGTCGACTCCACCCCCATCACGATCATCGGGGTGCCCGAGGTCCGAGGGCGGATCGTCACCACCCCGAACGGGCGCCTCCTGCGCCGGCTCGGCAGCCAGAACCGACCGCTCGTCGGCGATGCCCTCGCGCGCTTCGTCCGCGAGCGCGAAGAGCGCTCCGCGGAGGACGAGGCGATCGCCGCGCCAGCCCTCGACGGGGTCGAGATGGAGCTCGTGAATCGAGCGCTCGCGGCCGACGGTCGTCCTCGCACCCGGCGCGACGGGCTCCTGCGAGCGCTCGTCGATCTCGGCGTCGCCCGGGTCGAGGGGCCGCCGACCGGGACCGTCATGACGAAGGCCGCGATGCTGTTGTTCGCCCGGGATCCCCGCCGCTACATCGCGGGCGCTGCGGTCCAGGCGGTGCGCAGGGCGGGCGTCGGGCCGGGTCCCGGGCCGACCGTTGCACGGGTCGAGATCGCGGGGCCGATCCCGCGCCTGCTCGACGAGGTGCAGCGCTTCATCGACGCGCAGGCCGGTGGCCTGGAGACGGTCCTCGGCGGACACCGCGAGCGGCTGCCGGTGTATCCGACGGCCGTGATCCGAGAGGCCGTCCTCAACGCCCTCGCCCATCGCGACTACGGGCTCGCCGGGGCGACCGTCGACGTGACGATCTGGGACGACCGGATCGAGGTCCAGAGCCCAGGTTCCCTCCCTGGGCACATCACCCTTGACAACATCCGTGCCGAGCACTACTCGCGCAACCGCCGGATCATGATGGTCCTCAAGCTGCTCGGCCTCGTCGAGGAGTACGGCGAAGGCATCGATCGGATGTACCGCGAGATGGACGCCCGCCTGCTCGAACCGCCGGCCTTCGTCGTCACCCCGTCGTCGGTCACCGTCACCCTCCGGAACCGGTCTCCCATCACCGCAGAGGAACAGGCCTGGCTGGCCCTCCTCGGTGGCCTCGAGCTGAGCGCGCCCGAGCGGCGCGCGCTCGTCCTCGCCCGGCGGGAAGGGGGCATCACGCCTCGTCTCCTGCGGGCGGCGATGCCCGATGTCGACGTCGGCGCCGTCATCCGGAGCGCGGCGGCCAAGGGCTTGCTCGTCCGGACGGGTGAGCGCGGCGGGACGCGCTACGTCCTGTCCGACGAGGTCGTGCTGCGCGCGGGCGCGGAAGGCGTCGAGGCCCGGACGCGCACGCGCCAGCGGTTGCTCGATGAGCTGCGGCGGGGTGGTCCCCTCTCGACCGCGGAGGCGGCCGCCGTCATCGGCGAGTCCAATCCGAGCGCCGTCCGGGATCTTCTGAACGACCTTGTCCGGGCGGGTCTCGTCCTCGCCGAAGGACGGACGCGCGGTCGTCGTTACCGGATCGCATAGCCGAGAGACGGGAACGGACGTGGCGCCACACGAGGGATCCACCGTCGCTGCGAGCGTGACGTTCGCGGGCCGCGGGTCTTGACAGGATCCCGTTCTCACCCGAAGTCCCCCTCGCGAACGTCATGGCCGAGTACGTCGCCATCTTCGAGGGCGACTGGAAGCCGGCCACGGAGCGGGAGGACGAGGACGACGTCCGGCGCCGGCTCGACTGGCTCGAGAGCCAAGGGCTCCCGACAACGACCGAGGCGCTCACCTTCGCGACCCTGCTGAAGTTCGTCGGGCACCTGAAGGAACAGCCGGCGGTGCGCGGCGTCTGGCGGGGCGACGCGGCAGCGGCAGCCAGTCCATCGATCAAGTCGCTCTGCCTCTGGGCCCGCGACCAGGGGATCGTCGACGCCAACCCAGCGGTCGTTCGTCGGGCTGCTGGTCGGCTCTGTCAACCGGCCCGCGACGACTGGGTCCTACTGGAGCGGGGCCGCGGCGATCGCGTGGGCCATCTGGGTGTCCCACAGCACGAGGGTGTGGTAGGTCATCGCGTCGGCCGCGGCCGGAACGGCGAAGTCCTGCATCCCACTCGTGCCCTTGAGCGGCCCGAGATCGACGATTGCTGTCTTGTCGATGTCGCCGTCCCTCGTCACGTCCTTGTTCGTCACGAGGATCACGTCCGTGTTGGCGTTGCTCGCAATCGTGAAGTCCTCGAACGTGATGACGAAGGAACCGTCCGGCTTGTGGAACAGGGCAACCGTGCCGGTGGCCGTCCCATCGACGCCATGGGAGGGACCCATGCTGACTGGCACGGGCGCGCTCGCCGCTGCGGATCCACTCGGCGACGAGCTGTGGTCCGCCGTCGCGGATGGGCTCGCGGAGGCCGGAGCGATCGTGCCGGCTCCCGCCCCCCGTGCCTGGGCCAGAACGAAGGCCGCAGGCAGGGTGATCGAGCCGAGATGGATGAGCGTGGGCCGAGGGCGATACATGGACCGACTCCCTGCTTCATGAGACTGGAGTTGCGCAGCCTGCCCGACGTTCGTGATGCGCCGATGACAGGCCCGACATGCACTTGTCACATGGCAGCGCTTGCCCTGGTTCGGTCTGCTCAGAGTCTGCTGCAGAGGTCAGCGAAGCGCAGGCCGCTCGTGCCGGTCGGCGCCGTTCGCTCGCTGCCCGGGTCCCTACCGGTCCGCGGCCATCATCGGCTCCGTGATCCCTGCCGGCTCCGCGACCCCTGCCGGCTCTGCCTCGACCACCGGCTCCGCCTCGACCATGCGCAGGAGGTCGATCGTGTCGGCCAGGTGGGCATTGAAGATCCGCCGCGCCACGTCGAGCAGCTCGAACAGTTCGGTGTCGCGCACTCGGTAGATGACGGTCGTGCCGCGCCGCTCGGTGA
>JAJYXX010000061.1 GCA_021801545.1 Chloroflexota bacterium
GCCCTCCGGCGCTGGCCGGCGATCCCGTCGGCGGCGGAGGTCGATCCGACCGGCGCCGGCGACGTCTTCCTCGCCGGCCTGCTCGCGGCCCACGCCGAGCCGCGGCTGATCGGCGGCCGGTTCGCCCGGGGCCACGACCTGCTCCTGGCCGCCGCCGCGTCGTCGCTCGTGCTCGAGCGGCCCGGCCTGCTCGGCGTGCCGGAGCGTGAGGCGGTCCGGCGCCGGATCGCCCTGGCGCCGCGCCACCCGCACCGGGTGGCGATCGCCGACGACGAGGGCCACGCATCGAGCGGCGGAGACAGCCCGGGCGGCGGAGACAGCCCGGCCGGCTGACACCGCCGAGCAGCCGGGCTTCCCCGGGCACGGCGGTGCCGTTCGGCCACATGCGTGGATCAGGCGGCACGCCTCGCCCGCGCCAGTGCCCGGCGGAGGCGTCGTCGCCGGCGCGCGAGATCCGCCTCCAGCCCGGGGAGCGGCCGGCCGAGCAGGCGCGCCCGATCGGCGAGGCGCGCGGCCGCCTCGGTGGCCTCGAGCGCCCCTGCGGGGTCACGCCGGCGATGCTCGAGCAGCTTGGCCGCCTCGATCCAGGCGATCGCCGCCAGCGAACCGCCCGCCGCGGCGAGCGCCTGCCATGCCGCCAGCGCCTCGTCGTCGCGGCCAAGACGGCGGAGAGTTCGGGCACGCTCGGCGGCGAGTCGCTCGCTCCGGCGCGCGGCGAGGCGGCCCGTCTCCCAAGCCGGACGTCCGTCGTTCGCCATCACCTCCTGGTTGGCCGTGGCGAGCGCGGTTTCCAGGCAGTCGAGGGCGGCGTGATCCCGTCGCTCGCGCCGGTATGCCCTGGCGAGCGCGGCGAGGTCGCCAATCGCCGCGTCGCGCCGCCGCTCCACATCGCCGAGCCGGTCGGCGATGTGGGCGAGGAGCCGGGCGAGCGATCGGACGTCCTCGTCGTTGTGGCGGACGACCTCGTCGAGGCGGTCCGCATCACCGTCGCGCAGGAACGAGAGGTATCGGCCGGGGATCTCCCAGCCGTCGATGTCGCGATGGCGGGCGACCCCCAGGAGTTCCCGTTCCACGGTCCGCAGGCGGGCGTCAGCAAGCCGATGGCGGAAGATCCGCCGCACGAACGAGAGCAGGTCGAGGTGGCCGGCGTGCGGCGGTGCTCCGTCACGCGCCATCCGGTACCGCGCGACCAGGAGCGGCCAGTCGAAGCTGCGCCCGTTGTACGTGACGAGCCAGCCGTTCGGTGGGATGAGCTCACGAAGCGCGGCGAGGAGGGCGCGCTCCTCGGACTGGTCGGGCAGGAGCAGCTGGACCTGTTCGAACCGGTCCTCGACCCAGCGTCCGACGCCGACGAGGAAGACGAACGTCCCGGCCGCGGTGGCGAGTCCGGTCGTCTCGGTGTCGAGGCAGAGAAGCGGCACCCCGGTCGGTGGTTGTCCGGGCAGGGTCGCGAGACGATCCCGGTCGAGGGGCAGCGCTCGGGCGGGACGTTCGACTCGCACGTAGCTGCCGAGCGGTGTCCGGACGTGGTCTCCGTCGAGCGCGCCGGCGAGGGCGTCGGCGAGCGCGAGCGAGCGTGTCCGGCCCTGCGCCCGCGAGGCCTGCTCGCCGTGGGTACGTGTTGCCCGCAGCTGCGCGAGGCGGCCCTCGATCGTGATCGGGTGACTCATCCCGGCGTCACAGGCAGCGACCGCGCTCCGGTCGTGGCGGGTGCGCCGAGCTGCGCGAGGAGCCGGAGGGCGAGCGATCGGGCATCGACACCGGGCTCGAGCCGGGGTCCGGTGCAGGCGGGACAGCCTCCGTCGCAGCCGCAGGCGGCGATCAGGTCGGCGGCGCCCGCGAGGAGCTCGTCGTGGCGGGCGAAGAGACGCGCGGCAAGCCCGACACCGCCCGGGATCGACTCGTAGAGATAGATCGTGGGCGCCTCGTGATGCGGGGAGCGCACCTGGCTGACGAGCCCGAGGTCGCGCGGATCGACCATGAGCAGGACGCTCGCGACCGTCTGGATCGCGCGGCCGGCCCCCACCAGGGCGACGTCGAGTTCCTCGCGTCGCCACGATGCCGCCAGCTCCCCGGCGGTCAGCCAGTAGGCGGTCGTCTGGAGCTCGATTTCAGGTAGGTGGATACGACCCCAGCCGAGGTTCTCGTTCGTGACGAACTTCAGCTTCTTGTAGATCGTCGCCAGGCTGGCGACCATCACCTCGCCGTGGGCCCGCGCTCCACCGGCCGCCGGCTCCTCGGCGAACACGTCGAGCGGCTTGAGGGTCACCGCGCGATCAGCCTGGGTGTAGTGATCGGCATCGACCCGGCGGACGTACGCCTTGCGCTCGCTCCAGTCGAGCCGGTCGACGTGGTACTGGGCGGACTCGTGGAGGTAGATCGCGTCCTCGTGGACGAGCGTCTGGGCCGAGAAGAGGTCGACCTCGCCGATCACCCGGGGACGGTCGAGCGTCGTGTCGATGATGACGACGTTCTCCTCGGCCGCCGCCCGCAGCGAGACCGCGGAGGCGGGGAAGTTCTCGCTCGCCCAGTACCAGCGGCCGTCACCGGCCTGGCGCACGAACCCATCCTCGCCGAGGAAGGCGAGCAGCTCGTCCGCCGGCCCGGGGCCGAACGACTCGCCGGGCTCGAACGGCAGCTCGAAGGTGGCGGCCTTGAGGTGCGCGAGCAGGAGATGGAGGTTGTCCGGATCGAGACGCGCCTCCTCGGGGGTGCCGGTGAGGAGGAACTCGGGGTGGTGGATCACGTACTGGTCGACCGGTGCGGCACTGGCGACGAGGATCGCGACGCTTGCCTCCTGGCGACGCCCGGCGCGGCCGATCTGCTGCCAGGTCGCCGCCACGGAGCCCGGGTAGCCGGCGAGGATCGCCACGTCGAGTCGGCCGATGTCGACCCCGAGCTCGAGCGCGTTCGTGCTCACGACTCCGAGCACCTCTCCGTCGCGCAGCCCGCGCTCGATCGAGCGCCGCTCGCTGGGCAGGTAGCCGCCCCGGTAGCCGCGGATCCGGGAGCGGGGCCCGTTGCCCTCCCGGAGCGCCTCGCGGATACCCGTGAGCAGGAGCTCGACGGCGGTACGCGTCCGGCCGAAGACGATCGTCTGGCGTCCTGCCCGCAGGAACGGCAGAGCCCAGCGGTTGGCGAGGGTGAGGGCAGAGCCGCGGGCGCCGGTGGCGGTGTCGAGGAGCGGCGGGTCGACGAGCAGGACGTGACGGGCGCCGGAGGGGGCGCCGTTGCGGTCGACGAGCCGGGCCGGCCGTCCGGTGAGCGTCGCGGCGAGCTCGGCGGGGTTGGCGATCGTCGCCGAGCAGCACACGATCACCGGGTGCGAGCCGTAGTGGGCACAGATCCTGAGGAGGCGCCGGATGACGTTCGCGACGTGGCTGCCGAAGACTCCGCGATAGGTGTGGAGCTCGTCGATGACGATGACCTGGAGTTGCTCGAAGAGCTGGAACCATTTCGTGTGGTGGGGAAGG
>JAJYXX010000154.1 GCA_021801545.1 Chloroflexota bacterium
GCGCAACACCCTGGGGGTGATCATCGGGATGTCGCAGATCCTGCTCCCGTTCATGGTCCTGCCCCTCTACACGGTGATGCGCCGGATCGACCCGGAGCTCACCCGGGCCGCGGCGAACCTCGGCGCGGCCCCGTTCGCCGCCTTCCGGCGCGTCTTCCTGCCGCTCAGCCTGCCGGGCGTCATCGCCGGGTCGCTGCTCGTGTTCGTCCTCGCCCTCGGCTTCTACATCACCCCGACGATCCTGGGCAGCCCGCGCGAGACGATGATCAGCCGGTTCATCGCCGACCAGGTCCAGCAACGGCTCAACTGGGGCCTCGCGAGCGCGATGGCCGTCATCCTCATGGCGCTCACGTTCGCGGCCCTCTTCCTCGCCTCGCGCGTCATCCGGATCCGCGACGTCTACGGCGCCCTGGGCGAGGAGTCATGAGCGTCCGATGACGAGCTGGCGCCAACCGCACCGCCTGCTGCTCCTGATCGTCGGCGGGCTGACCGTTTTCTTCCTCACCGTGCCGACCCTGCTCGTCGTCCCGATGGGCTTCTCCTCGTCGCAGATTCTCGTCTTCCCGCCGCCGGGCTGGTCGCTCGAGTGGTACGAGAAGGCGTTCACCGACCCGCAGTGGACGAGCGGTTTCGCCAATAGCCTGCAGGTGGCCGCCCTGACCGCCGTCGTGTCGAGCGTCCTGGGCACCCTCGCCTCGCTGGGCCTGGTCCGCGGGCGCTTCCCGGGCAAGAACCTCGCCAACGCGCTCATCCTCTCGCCGTTGATCGTGCCGGTGATCATCATCGCGATCGGGATGTTCTCGCTCTACGTGCGCTGGAAGATCACCGGCACCCTGCTCGGCCTCGTCATCGCCCACTCGACGCTCGCCATCCCGTTCGTCGTCGTCAGCGTCTCGACGAGCCTGCGGACGATGGACCGCAACCTGGAGCTGGCGGCCCAGAACCTGGGCGCCGGTCCGGTCCGGACGTTCCTGCGGATCACCCTGCCGCTCGTCCTGCCCGGCGTGTTCGCCGGGGCGCTCTTCGCGTTCCTCACCTCGTGGGACGAGGTGGTCGTGGCGATCTTCCTGACGACGGCGAAGTTCCGCACCCTGCCGGTCGAGATGTGGGAGCAGGTCCGCCAGGTCGTCGACCCGACGGTGGCCGCGGTGGCCACGGTCGTCCTGACCGTCACGACGACCGTCCTCCTGCTCGCCTTCGTCGTCCGCCGCCAGGCGCCCGCCACGTGAGCCAACCCGACGTGAACCAGCGAGAGATCGGCCAGCCCGCCCTGAGCCAGTCTGACCCGAACGAGGCCACCGCATGAGCGCGACCGCCCGCCCAGCCGCGTCCACCACGAGCCCGTCGAGCCAGCCGGCGCTCGTCCTGCGCGGCCTCGTCAAGCACTACGGGGACGTGCCGGCCGTCGCCGGGGTGGATCTCGAGGTCCGCCGGGGCGAGTTCCTCACCCTCCTCGGGCCGTCCGGGTCGGGCAAGACGACGACCCTGCGGATGATCGCCGGCTTCACCCTCCAGACCGCCGGCACGATCGAGATCGACGGCGTCGACATGAGCCGGGTCCCGCCCTACCGGCGCGACGTCGGGATGGTCTTCCAGAACTACGCGCTCTTTCCGCACATGACCGCGGCCGAGAACATCGCCTTCCCGCTCCAGATGCGCCGCCTCGGACGGTCCGAGATCCGGCGCCGGGTGGCCGACGCGCTCGCCCTCGTCAAGCTCGCGGGTCACGGCGACCGGTACCCGCGCCAGCTCTCGGGCGGCCAGCAGCAGCGGATCGCGCTCGCCCGGGCGGTCGTCTTCCAGCCCCGCCTGCTGCTCATGGACGAACCGCTCGGCGCCCTCGACAAGAAGCTCCGCGAGGCGCTCCAGCTCGAGATCATGCACATCAGCCACGAGCTCGGCGCGACCGTCATCTACGTCACCCACGACCAGGAAGAGGCGCTCGTGATGAGCGACCGGATCGCGATCTTCAGCGAGGGCCGGATCGAGCAGCTCGGCAGCGGCGAGGACCTCTACGAGCGGCCGGTCTCGCTCTTCGTGGCCGACTTCATCGGCGAGTCGAACATCCTGCGCGGGCGCTACGAGCACGACGGCGAGGGCGGCTGGCTGACGCGGGCCGACTGGCGCTGGCGGATCGGGCCGAGCGCGGTCGCGCGCGCCGGGCTTGCGAGCGGCTCGGGAGCGGCGCTCGTCATCCGGCCCGAGCGGCTGCGGATCGTCGGCGCCGACGAACCTGGGGCACCCGGGACGAACGCGATCGAGGCGACCGTGACCGACGTCCTCTACCTCGGCCCGATCCGCAAGTACGAACTCCAGCTCCCCGACGGCCAGCCGGCCGTCGTCCGCCAGCACGGTGGGGGTGAACGCGAATGGCGCGCTGGCGAGCGTGTCCGGCTCATCTGGGCCGTCGACGACGGGGTCCTCGTCGCGCTGCCGGGCGGCTGAGCCCCCGCCCGCCCGGCCGGGCCACTACGGCCCGCCGGCTGCTCCGTCCGACCGAATGTTCTTCGGGGAAGGACCGATCGCAGGTCGCTTGCTGGTGCCGGCGTCCGCTCGGGCCGGTTGTTCTTCAGGGAAGGACCAATCGCCGGTGGTGGGCCTGACCAGCGCGACCGACGGTCCGCGTGACCGGTCGTTCGGGCGCTTTGTCCTTCCCGGCAGAACATCGGGTGCCCGGCTCCGGTCGTTCGGGCGCTTTGTCCTTCCCGGCAGAACATCGGGTGCCCGGCTCCGGTCGTTCGGGCGCTTTGTCCTCCCCGGCAGAACATCGGGTGCCCGGCGTGCCCAGCCGCGCGCCGAGCCGCGTACCGAGCCGCCGATCACGCGGAACCAACCAGAGACGTGCGACGCGGGACGCTACGGCCCGAGACCCGGCAGCTGGGCGGCCAGGTAGGGCGCCAGGGCGGCCGAGAACGTCGCCGTCAGGTGATGCGTGTCGCGGTAGACGAGCACGCGACCGATGACGACGGGGCACGGCTCCGACGGGCAGACCAACGCCGTCGGGTCGATCATCGTGACCTCCGTCGCGCTGGTGACCTGCCGCTCCGCCGCGAGAGAGGCAGCGTCGATCGCCACGCTCATCGGGGTGGCACAGGCGAGCGCATCGCCGAGGTGTGCCGAGAGGCAGACCGGCGGATCGCCGCTCGGGCGCGGCGTGGCACCGATCAGGACGACGTGACGAGAGACCTTTGCCAGCTGACCGAGCGTCCGGCCGAGTGCCTGGTCCCAGGTCGCCTGGGCACTGGCCTCCGGCACCGGCTGCCCGTCGAGGGCAAGGACGTACCGGCTGTTCGAGACGACGACGAGATCGGGGCGCTCGGCGGCGATCCGCTGCAGGGCGTTGGCCCGCCAGGTGTCGCACTCGGTGTAGGCGCGCTTCAGGTTCGAGTTCCAGACCGTGACGTCCGCCGCCGCGCAGGCGGACTTCGTGAGCGAGACGAGACGCCAGCCGTCCTCC
>JAJYXX010000192.1 GCA_021801545.1 Chloroflexota bacterium
GGACGGCCGTATCGCAACCGCGGCTGGTGGTTCCCGGGCGCGCTCCTCCCGGACTGGACGAACCCGGAGGCGACGGCCTGGTGGCTCGCCAAGCGTCGCTATCTCGTCGACGAGGTCGGGATCGACGGCTTCAAGACCGACGGCGGCGAGCACGCCTGGGGCCACGATCTCCGGTACGCCGACGGGACGCGAGGCGACGTGTCGAACAACCGCTACCCGGTCCTCTACGCGGCCGCCTACCACGAGTTGATGACGTCCTGCGGGCGGGAGCCGGTCACGTTCAGCCGGGCCGGCTTCACCGGCGCCGGCGCCGTCCCGTGCCACTGGGCGGGCGACGAGGACTCGACCTGGGAGGCGTTCCGGGCCTCGATCACGGCCGGCCTGACGGCCGGTGCGAGCGGCGTCTTCTTCTGGGGCTGGGACCTGGCCGGGTTCTCGGGCGAGATCCCGAGCGCCGAGCTCTACCTGCGGGCGGCGGCGATGGCCTGCTTCTGCCCGATCATGCAGTATCACGCCGAGTTCAACCACCACCACCGGCCGCCGAACGATCGAACGCCCTGGAACATCGCCGAGCGGACCGGCGACACGCGCATCATCCCGCTCTATCGGCGGTTCGCCCGGCTGCGCGAGCGGCTCGCGCCGTACCTCGCCGAGCAGGGGCGTCGCTCGGTCGAGACAGGCCGGCCGCTGATGCGCGCACTCTGCTTCGACTGGCCGGACGACCCGGTGATCTGGGATCACCCGCTCCAGTATCTGCTCGGCGACGCGCTGCTCGTCGCACCGGTGAGCGAGCCAGCTGCCGAGCGCTGGCGGATCTACCTCCCGGCCAGTCCCTGGGTGGACGCCTGGACCGGGCAGCAGCTCGAGGGCCCGCGCATCGTCGAGCGTGCGGTGCCGCTCGACGTCATCCCGGTCTACATCGCGGCCGACGAGGCCGACCGGCTCCTGCCGCTGTTCGACCGGGCGGCGGATCCACCCCCACCGTCGCAGGATCCAGCCGGCTGACTGCCTGGCGCCGGCTGACTGCGTCGCGCCGGGCCTACGCGTTGTCGAGCTCGCGCGAGATCGCGCGCAGGATGAAGCGGGCGGCCTCGGCGCTCTTGCCGCCGAGCCTCTGGCCCTCCTCCTGGTCGAGCGCGACCGCCAGGTCGGCGAGCATCTGCTCGAGCGCCGCGCTGCGCATCAGGGCGCCGTCCGCGAACGCCCGCTCGAGCCGTTCGACCGCCCGTCGCGCGTTGTCGACCGCGTGCCCTTTCTCCTCGAGGATCGCCCGGAACTCCGCTCTGGCCGTGTCGGCCGCCAGCCCGCTGCTCGCCATCGTCAACCTCCCACGAGGCGGGCCGCCAGATCCGCCTCGTGGCGCCGGATCCGACGCCGCTCGCGCCACTCCTCCTCGAGGATGCTCATCTGGATCTCGTCCCACCAGCGACCGTCGCGCAGGATCGCCTCGCGTGCTCGCCCCTCCACGACGAACCCGACCCTGCGGTACGAGCGGATCGCGCGCTCGTTGAACTCGAAGACGGAGAGCCCGACGCGATGGAGGCCGAGCCGCTCGAACGCGTGCTCGAGCATCAGCTCGGTCGCCTCGCCGCCGTAGCCCTGGCCCCAGCAGTCCTTCTCGCCGATCGTGATGTGGAAGAGCGCCGAGCCGTTGTCGCCGTCGACCTGGCTGAAGGCGCACGTCCCGATCAGCCGGCCGGTGGCGCGGACGTGGATCGCGAAGGTGAGCGACTCGGGCGCCAGGACGCGGGCCATGAAGAACCGCTCGATCTCCTCGGGGCGCATCGGACCGTCCTGGTAGCGCGTCAGCCGGACGACCTCCGGGTCGGCATACCAGCGCTTGAACGCCGCGAGGTTCGCGGGCTCGTGGCGGCGCAGGATCGTGCGCCGGCCCTCGAGACGGTCCGGAAACCAGCGCTGGGGGAACATCGCGAACGAAGGTATACCATCGCCGCCATGCGCCGCTGGAGCGAGCTCGCCGAGCGGGTCGCCACCACCACCAGGACCTCGGAGAAGGTCAGACTGATCGCCGACCACCTGCGCTCGCTCGAGCCGGCCGAGCTCGTCCCGACGGTCATCTTCCTGACCGGGCGCCCGTTCGCCCGGAGCGACCAGCGAGCGGCCGGTCTCGGTTGGGCGACGATCGCCGCCGTCGCAGGCGAGGTCGCCGGCTCAGACCCGGGCGCCCTCGGCGAGGCGTACGACCACTCGTCCGATCTCGGCCGGGCGGTCGCCGAGGTCCTCGTCCGCCGGCCGGTCCAACCCGAACCGGCTGCCTCCCCGGTGGTCATCGAGGTCGCCGAGGCGTACGCGGCGATCGAGCGGGCGCCGGGTCCCGCCCGCAAGGCGGCGCTCCTGCGCGACCTCCTCGCCCGTTCGGACCCCCTGACCGCGGGCTACATCGTCAAGGTCCTGGCCGGTGAACTGCGGATCGGGCTCCGCGAGGGGCTGCTCGAGGCGGCGATCGCCCAGGCGTTCGACCAACCGCTCGAGGAGGTGAGCTGGGCTGGGATGCTGACCGGCGACGTCGGGCAGACGGCGCTCCTCGCCCGGGAGGGCCGTCTCGCGGACGCGCGGCTCGCGCTCTTCCATCCGCTGACGTTCATGCTCGCCTCGCCGGCCGAGGACGCCGAGGAGATCATCGCCCGGCTCGGCCCGACGGTCTGGGTCGAGGACAAGTACGACGGGATTCGCGCCCAGCTCCACCGCCTCGGCGACGAGGTGCGTCTCTACAGCCGGGACCTCCACGACGTGAGCGGCCAGTTCCCCGAGATCGTGGCTGGCGCCGCCGGGCTGGGCTGGGACGGGATCCTCGACGGCGAGATCCTCGCCTACCGCGATGGCCGGGTGCTGCCGTTTCTCGCCCTCCAGGCGCGGCTCGGCCGCAAGGACCCGTCGGCCGCGGTCCGCCGGCAGGTGCCGGTCATCTTCGTCGCCTTCGACCTGCTCGCCCTCGGGTCTGGCGAGGGCGGACGGGCGATCGAGGGACCGAACGGCCCGCAGGTCGAGCCGTTCCTCCGCCGGCCGCTCGCCGAGCGCCGCCGGCGACTCGAGGCGCTCGGGCTGCCGCTCGCGGAGGAGGGCGGGGTGTTCGCGCTCTCGCGCCTCGTCACCGTGTCCTCGGCGGCCGAGCTCGAGCGCGTCTTTGCCGAGGCGCGGGGGCGCCGGAACGAGGGTCTGATGGTCAAGGACCCGACGAGCGGCTACTCGCCGGGTCGGCGCGGCTTTGGCTGGCTGAAGATGAAGAAGGCGCTCGCGACGCTGGACTGCGTCGTCGCCGGGGTCGAGATGGGCCACGGCAAGCGCCACGGCGTCCTCTCCGATTACACGTTCGCGGTCCGCGACGACGCATCGGGCAAGCTCCTGACGATCGGCAAGGCGTACAGCGGGCTGACCGACGCCGAGCTCGCCGAGATGACCCGCTGGTTCGAAGCCCACACCCTCGCCCGGC
>JAJYXX010000031.1 GCA_021801545.1 Chloroflexota bacterium
CGTCCCAGGCGGTGATCCCACGCCGCCCAAGCATCTCTGCCGCGGCTCGCGGCGCGAGGCCCTCGACCGTGAGCGCGGCGGTCGGTGTTCGCTCCCCGAAGCGGGTCGGGTCGGTGATCCCCCAGACTCGGACGCCCGGGATGCCCGCCAGGCCGTCCATCAGCCGGCCGAAGAGACCCATCTCGTAGACCCGGATCGCGCCCAGCGCGGTCTTCAGCTCGAGGCGGCGGCCGCTGAAGCCCGGGAACTCGGCGACGTGGCCGGTCCCGTACGTTCGACCGATCCAGGCCAGGTAGTCGAGGGCGGCGAGCGTGCCGGCGATCCCCTCGAAGTTCGGCGTCCCGGTCTGGAACCGGTCGTGGGCCGGCCGGACCTTGTAGGCGGGCAACCGGTCGAGCACCTCGGCCCGACCGTAGAGGACACCCTCGTGCGGGCCGAAGAACTTGTAGACCGAGCAGGCGAGGAAGTCGGTCTCGAGGGCCTGGACGTCGATCGGGCCGTGGGGCGCGTAGTGGACGGCATCGATGTACGTCAGCGCGCCGACCGCGTGCGCCCGGCGGACGAGATCGGCGACCGGGTTGATCGTGCCGATCGCGTTCGAGGCGTAGCCAACCGCGACGAGCTTCGTGCGCTCGCTCAGCTGGCGGTCGAAATCCTCGAGATCGAGCGTGCCGTCGTCGAGCCGGATGTCGACCGTCCGGACCGTCAGGCCGCGGTCGGCGGCCATCGCCCGCCAGGGCGAGACGTTCGCTTCGTGATCGAGGGTCGTAACGACGACCTCGTCGCCGGGGGCGAGCGTGGCGCCGATCGAGCGGCTGACGTGGAACGTCAGCGTCGTCATGTTGGCGCCGAACTTGATCTCGTCGACCGAGCGCGCGTTCAGGAAGTCGGCGACCGCGCCCCGGGCCTCGCGGACGATCGCGTCACTGCGCTGGCTGGTGATGAACGCGCCGCCGTCGTTGGCGTTCGATTCGCGGTAGTAGCGAGCGACCGCGTCGATCACCCCCTGCGGGACCTGGGTCCCGCCCGGCCCGTCGAAGAAGGCGAGGGGACGGTCATCCAGGGTGAGCTCGAGGGCCGGGAATCGGCGCCGGATCTCGGTGACGTCGAACGTGGTCATGCGCTCCCTCTCGCCCGCCCGGGGCGGCCCGGCCGGCTGGTGGTCCTCGGTCTCCCGACGACCGTGGCCGGCGTGACCGGTAGCCGGCGACCGGTCAGCCACGATCGTACCCGGCCCGGCGAGCGGGCGTGGGACACGGGCCGCCGTCGCCCGCGTCCGCACGAGGACCGTAGCCGAAGACGAGGAACGGGCGAGAGGCCACGGCCCCTCGCCCGTGTCCGGTGTTACCGCGAGGTGAGGCGATCGCCGACTCTACGCGGCCCCGGCCCGGGATTGCTCCTCCGCGGCGGCGTCGGCGGCGATGTCGATGTCGAGTTTGATCTCCTTGCCGACGAGCCAGCCACCGGCCTCGAGACCCATGTTCCAGGTGAGGCCCCAGTCCTCGCGGTTCACCTTGCCCTCGAGATGGAGCCCGGCGTGGCGGCCGCCCTGCATGCCCTTGACGACGCCGAGGAACTCGGCCTCGAAGGTGACCGGGCGGGTGACGCCGCGGATCGTGACGTCGGTGTGGACGAGGTAACGGTCGCCCTTCTGTTCGATACCGGTCACCTTGGCCACGATCCACGGGTGGTTCGCGGCGTCGAAGAAGTCCGCCGACCGGAGGTGCTGATCGCGCTGCTCGAAACCGGTCGAGACGCTGGTGGCGACGACGCGGATCTCGCCCCGCGAGTTCGTCGGGTTCTGTTCGTCGAGCTGGAGCTCGCCTTCGACCTGGTCGAACTTGCCGCGCACGGTGGTGACCATCATGTGCTTGGCGGAGAAGGCAATGTCCGTGTGGGCGGGATCGATCTTCCAGATGTTCATGGCGTGTCTGGCGTTCCTTTCGACTGCGGGAGCTCCGGCGGAGCATCTCGTTGCTGACGCAACGAGATATACTCCACATCTCGTTGCGCTGTCAACTACTTGCAGGGCATCGTATGATGCGCACGATGTCCCACCCCGACCGCATCCTCGCGCGCGTCGCGACCGACCTCCCGCCTGCCTTCGGCGAACTGCCCACCCGATCCGGGGCACCGGAGGATCCGGCGCCGCTGCTCGAGCTGTCCGATCCTCGCCTTGCCGCGTGGCGCACGTTCCTGATGTCCCACGCCCTCGTCAGCCGCCGCCTCGACGACGAGCTGCGCCTCGAGCATGGTATCTCGCTCGCCGAATACGACGCGCTCGTGCAGCTGGCCCATGCGCCCGGTCGGCGGCTCCGGATGAATCAGCTCGCCGATCGGGTCATCCTCTCGCGGAGCGGTGTCACCCGGCTCGTCGACCGGCTCGAGGCGGACGGCTTCGTGCTCCGCAGCTCCTGTCCCTCGGATGCGCGCGGCGCCGAAGCCGTCCTGACCGAGGCCGGGCTCGACAAGCTCCGCGAGGCGACCGGAACCCACGTCCGCGGCGTCGAGCGCTACTTCCTCACCGCCCTTACTCCGGACGACCTGGCTGCCCTCGAGCGCGCCCTCGGGGCGGTGATCGAACGGGCCGCGGCCGGCACGGTCTTCGCCGGTTGCACGACGCCTGCACCCCCGGCCGACGGACCGCCGACCTTCGAGGCGTAACAGAACCGGGCGGCCCGGCCTCTGTGGGCGGACCGCCCGGGGACGATCGGGCGCGAATCAGCGGGCCTGGACCTTCACGTGGCGGGCCTTGCTCGTCTCCTCCTTCGGGATCTCGAGCGTCAGGACGCCGTCCCTGAACGTCGCCTTCGCGGCGTCGGCCTTCAGGCCGGTCGGCAGGGTGATCGTCCGGCTGAACGCGCCGCGATGCATCTCGCGCAGCAGGTAGCCCTCCTCCTCGCGCTTCTCCTCCTTCTTGAACTCGCCCTTGATCGTGAGCATGTCGCCCTCGATCGTGATGTCGACGTCCTCGGGCTTGATCCCGGGCAGGGCCGCTTCGACGTAGTACGTGTCACCGGTCATGTGGACGTCGAGGAGCGGCTGGGTCGGCATCAACTCGCTCGACAGCCAGCTCCACGGCCGGGCCATCAGGTCCTCGAACATCCGGTCGACGGCCGTCGGCAGAGCCATCAGCTCGGTGAACCGCTGCGGTCGACGCATGAGGGTCATCGTGCACACCTCCTGTGCTGATCAACTCCTCCGGACATCGCCGGGGGCCGCGCCGCCGGCTCAGCGGGCGCTCCCCGACCCCCGGACCGCGCCGGAGAACAGTAATCAACATGACCCATGTTTGCCTATGCCGGCAAGGGCCAGCCGTCCCGAAATCGGGGCCGACGTGACTCGCGTACCATCAACCGGTGGGTGGACGACTGTACGCCGGCACGAGCGGGTTCGCCTACCCGGACTGGGTGCCGATGTTCTACCCGGTTGGCACGCGGGGCGAGGA
>JAJYXX010000202.1 GCA_021801545.1 Chloroflexota bacterium
GCGAGGCGACGACGAGCTCGCCGACCCCGGCGACCCGGGCCGGCACCGCGCACATGACGAGCGAGGAGGGGTAGGCCGCCGATCCCCCGGGCACGTACGCACCGACCCTGGCGAGCGGCGTCCAGCGTCGCTCGATCTCGATCCCGGGCGCGACGAGCATCCGGCTCGTGGCCGGCAGCTGCGTCGCGGCGAAGCGTCCGATGTGCTCGATCATCAGCTCGAGGCCGGCCCGGACGTCGGTCGGCAGCGCGTCCCGGGCGGCAGTGAGGACTGCCGGTTCGAGGATCAGCCGGCGATCGGCGGCTCCACCTCCGAACCGCTCGTTCGCCTCGCGGACCGCGGCGTCACCGCGCCCCCGGACATCGGCCAGGATCGCCCGGGCCGCGTCGCGGACCGACAGATCGGGCACGGCACCGCGCCGGACCAGCGCCTCGCGGGCGGCAGCAACGGCCGGATCGGTCGCCAGCCGGCGCAGGTCGAGCCGGCGCAGGCGGAGGGGGACAGGCAGCGGCGCGGTCACGGGACGATCTTCTCGATCGGCAGGACGAGGATGCCCGACGCACCGGCCGCCTTGAGACGGGGCAGGAGGCCCCAGACCGCATCGGCGTCGACGACCGAGTGGATCGCGATCATCCCGGCGTGGGCGAGCGGGATGACCGACGGCGACTCGAGCCCCGGCAGGAGGTCCTCGAGCAGGCCGAGCCGGGTCGCCGGGGCGTTCATCATCAGGTACTTCTTGCCCCGGGCCGCGATGACCGCCGAGAGCATCGTGTCGATCGCCTCGAGCGCAGCGGCACGCTCACGGAGCGCCGTCGGGTTCGCGACGAGGAGCGCCTCCGAGGCGAGGACCTCGCCGATCGGTCGCAGGCCGTTCATGACGAGTGTCGACCCGGTCGAGACGAGGTCGACGATCGCCTCGGCCAGCCCGAGACGCGGGGCCACCTCGACGGCGCCCGAGATCGGGATCACCTCGACCGGGATGTTCCGGGCCGCGAAGAACCGCCGGGCGGTGTTCGGGTGGGCGGTCGCGACGCGCAGCCCGGCGAGGTCCTCGACCGCCTGATGGGGCGTGTCGGTCGGCACCGCGGCCGCGAGCCGGCAGTGCCCGTAGCCCAGGCTCCGGATCCGCGGCAGGTCGGCGTCTGATTCGGCGAGCAGGTCGATCCCCGTCACGCCGAGATCCGCGACCCCGTCGCCGACGAACTCGATGACGTCGTTCGTCCGGACGAACAGGATGTCGAGATCGAAGTTCTGGACGCGCGCGACCAGGCTGCGATCGTGCTCCTCGAAGACGAGACCGGCGTCGTGGAGGAGGGCGAGCGTCGGCTCGACGAGCCGGCCCTTGTTCGGGATCGCCAGCCGCAGACGGTCCCTCATCGCTCGGCCCGGACGGGCTCGGGCCCGCGCAGCCGCTCGAGCACCAGGCGGTAGCCGCCCTCGCCGTGGTTGAGCCACGAGGCGATCCGGGTGATCGTGGCGGTGCTGGCGCCCGTCCGGCGCGAGATCTCCGCGTAGTGGAGCCCCTCGTCGAGCAGGCGCACGACCGCCCAGCGCTGGGACATGTCGTGCAGCTCGCCGAGCGTGCAGAGATCACGGAAGAATCGCTCGGCCTCCGCCACGGTCTCGAGGGTGAGGATCGCCCGGAAGAGGGCCTCCATCTCGTCGGTTCGCCAGCTGTCGGCGGTCATCGTCAGTTCCTCTGGCAGGGGGCTCCAAGGGAGCACTCCGGTAGCGCTCTTGATAGCGTACTAGCATGATAGCGTGCTAGCACGATACAATGCGGTCGAGCCGGCCGTCAAGCGACGGCTCACCCGTCCAGCGAGGTCCCGATGACGTTCGAGCTCCTGCCTGCGATCGATCTGCGCACCGGGCGTGTCGTCCGGCTGCGACGCGGCGACTTCGGCGAGGAGACCGTCTTCGGCGACGACCCGGCGGCGGTCGCCGCGCAGTTCGTGGCGGCCGGTGCAGCGTGGATCCATGTCGTCGATCTCGATGGCGCGCGGGCCGGTGTGCCCCGCCAGGCGGAGGTCGTGGCCCGGATCGTGGCGCAGGTCGGGGGGCGTGCCCGCTGTCAGGTCGCCGGTGGCCTCCGCACGGTCGAGGCCGTGGCCACGGCTCTGGCCGCCGGCGCCGCCCGGGTCGTCATCGGGACCACCGCCCTGCGCGACCCCGCCCTCGTGGGCGAGCTGGTTCGACGCCACGGGGCGGCGCGAATCGTCGTCGCGCTCGACGTGCGCGACGACCTCGCGCTCGGCGAGGCATGGCGGCCCGGCGCCGCTGGGCGACCGGTCAACGAGGCGCTCGGCGCCCTGGCGGACGTCGGGGTCGAGCGGTTCGCAGTCACCGCGATCGAGCGTGACGGCCTCCTGGCAGGCCCCGACCTCGAGCTGCTCGGCCGGCTCGTCGCCCTCGGGCGGGGCGCGATCATCGCCTCGGGCGGGATCGGCTCGCTCGCCGACCTGCGCGCCGTGCACCTCCTCGGCTGCGCCGGGGCGATCATCGGCCGGGCGCTCTACGAGAGCCGCCTCGACCTGGCCGAGGCCGTCCGCACGGTCGCCGACTGAGCGTGAAGCCCGAGCGCGAAGCCCGAGTGCGAACAGTCGTCGAGGCCGACGCACGACCGCCGCGGCCCGTCAGCGGTTCGCGACCTCGAGCTCCTTGCGGTGGGCCTCGATGATCTTCTCGGCGATGTGGGGCGGCACGTCCTCGTAGTGGTCGAGCGTGGCGGTGAACGTCCCGCGACCACCGGTCAGCGAGCGCAGCTCGGTGGCGTAGTTGAAGAGCTCGGCCTGGGGCACGTGGGCGGTGATCACCTGGAACCCGTCGCTGGCGGGGTCCATGCCCAGGACCCGCCCGCGCCGGCCGTTCAGATCCCGGTTGACGTCGCCCATGTAGCGCTCGGGGACGCGAACCTGGACGTTCATGATCGGCTCCATCAGGACCGGCCTGCACTCCATGACGCCCTGCTTGAGCGCCATCGAGGCCGCGATCTTGAACGAGAGCTCGTTCGAGTCGACCGTGTGGTACGAGCCGTCGTAAAGGGTCGCCTTGAAGTCGATCAGCGGATAGCCGGCGAGCACCCCGTCGGCGGCCGCCTCGCGGATTCCCTTCTCGACGCCGGGGAAGAACTGGCGAGGCACGGCGCCGCCGACGACCTTCTCGGCGAACTCGACCCCGCCGCCCGGATTCGGCTCGAGCTCGAGCCAGACGTCGCCGAACATGCCATGACCGCCGGTCTGCTTCTTGTAGCGGCCGTGAACCTGGGTCCGGCCGCGGATCGTCTCCCGGTACGGGACGCGCGGGGTGCGGGTCACGATCGCGGCCCCGAACTTGCGCTTCAGGCGCTCGGCGATCACCGCGATGTGCGCCTCGCCCATCGCGACCAGGAGCTGCTCGCCGGTCTCGCTCCGGGTCACCCGGGCGGTCGGCTCCTCGTCGAGCATCCGC
>JAJYXX010000047.1 GCA_021801545.1 Chloroflexota bacterium
TGATCCTGCTCGTGACGCTCACGATCCTGTTCATTGTCCAGATCATCTACCGGCGCCAGGCGCGCCAGGTCGAGGCGCTCCGGGCAGCCGCCGAGCGGGTCGGGGCCAACCTCGAGGACCGCGCTGCCGCCGGCGGCGCCGCGGCGGCAGCCTGACCCTCGCCGCGGCCCGGGCGATCATCCGCGCCGTCCAGGCCGAGGCCCCTCAACCAGCTCCAACCGATCCGGAGGGTCGGCCACGCCGGCAGCGACCGGAGCGACCGCCGGAGCCGGCAGGCCCGCCTCGGCGGCCAGGAGCTCCGCCTTGTCGGTCCGCTCCCAGGGCAGGTCGAGGTCGGGGCGACCGAAGTGGCCGTAGGCCGCCGTCTGGCGGTAGATCGGCCGCAGGAGGTCGAGGGCGGCGATGATGCTCGCCGGGCGGAGGTCGAAGTTGCGCTCGATGAGGGCGAGGATCTTCTCGTCGGAGATCCGCCCGGTGCCGAACGACTCGACCGAGAGCGAGAGCGGCCGGGCGATCCCGATCCCGTAGGCCACCTCGAGCTCGAAGCGGTCCGCCAGCCCGGCTGTGACGACGTTCTTGGCCACCCAGCGGGCGGCGTAGGCGGCCGAGCGGTCGACCTTCGTCGGGTCCTTGCCGCTGAAGCAGCCGCCGCCGTGGCGGGCCATCCCGCCGTACGAATCGACGATGATCTTGCGCCCGGTGAGACCGGCGTCGCCCATCGGCCCGCCGATCACGAACCGCCCCGTCGGGTTCACGTGCATGATCGGGTCACTCGGGCGGAGCGCCTTGTCGATCGAGGGCAGGATGACGGTCTCCACGATGTCCTGGCGAAGCCGCTCCGTCCGCACGTCGGGATCGTGCTGGGCCGCGACCACGACCGTGCGGACCCGCTTCGGGACGCCCCGCTCGTACTCGACCGTGACCTGGGTCTTGCCGTCCGGGCGCAGGTACGGGAGCTGGCCGCTCCGCCGGACCTCGGCCAGGCGGCGCGCGATCCGGTGGGCGAGGGCGATCGGCAGGGGCATCAGCTCGGGCGTCTCGCGGCAGGCGTAGCCGAACATCATCCCCTGATCGCCGGCACCGAGCTCGTGCCTCGGAGCGGCGTCCTGGCGGACCTCGAGCGCGGCGTCGACGCCGACGGCGATGTCGGGCGACTGTTCCTTGATGCTCACCAGCGTCCCGCAGGTGAGGTAGTCGAAGCCGTAGTCGGCGCGCGTGTACCCGATCTCGCGGACGGTGTCGCGGACGATCGACTGGAAGTCGACATAGGTCGAGGTCGTGATCTCGCCGAGGACCAGGACCAGGCCGGTCGTCGTCGCCGTCTCGCACGCGACGCGTGCCCCCGGGTCGTCCGCGATGATCGCGTCGAGGATCGCGTCCGAGATCTGGTCGCACATCTTGTCCGGGTGGCCCTCGGTGACCGACTCGGATGTGAAGAGATAGTGCTCGGCGTCGACGATCGTGGTCATGCTTCCTCCGGGATGCTCGCGGCAGCGTATCACGGGCTCGTCCCGGGCCCTCCTACGTCCCGTGCCGCCAGGAGGCGAGGTACTCGGCCTGCTCCGGGGTCAGCGGATCGAGCGTGATCCCGAGCGCGGCCAGCTTCAGGCGGGCGACCTCGCGGTCGATCGCCTCCGGGACGACGTAGACCCGGTTCTCGAGCTCGGCGTGGTGGCCCGCGACGTACTCGGCCGAGAGCGCCTGGTTGGCGAAGCTCATGTCCATGACCGCCGCCGGGTGTCCCTCCGCAGCGCCAAGGTTGACGAGTCGCCCCTCGGCGACGAGGTGGAGCCGCTTGCCGCCGAGGTCGAACTCCTGGACGTTGTCGCGCACCTCCCGGACGTGGCCCTCGGCCATCTCCCGGAGCGCCCGGAGGTCGATCTCGGCGTCGAAGTGGCCGCTGTTCGCCAGGAGTGCGCCGTCGCGCATCGTCTCGAAGTGCTCGCGCCGGAAGACGTTGACGTTGCCGGTCGCGGTGATGAACAGCTCGCCCCACGGCGCCGCCTGGCCGACGGTCATCACCGCGAAGCCGTCCATCAGCGCCTCGATCGCCCGAACCGGGTCGACCTCGACGATCGCGACGTGGGCGCCCATGCCGGCCATCCGGGAAGCGATCCCCCGGCCCACCCAGCCGTAGCCGGCGACGACGACCTTGCGACCGGCGAGCAGGATGTTCGTTGCCCGGAGGATCCCGTCGACCGTCGATTGACCGGTCCCGTAGCGGTTGTCGAAGAGGTGCTTCGTCTGCGCCTCGTTGACCGCGACGACCGGGAAACCGAGCGCGCCGTCGGCCGCCATCGCCTTCAGGCGGATGACCCCGGTCGTCGTCTCTTCGGTCCCCGCGAGCACCTCGCCAACCTGGGCCGGGCGCTCGGCATGGAGGAGCGAGACGAGATCGCAGCCGTCGTCCATCGTGATCTGGGGGTGCGTGTCGGCGACCGCGTTCAGATGGGCGTAATAGGTCGCGCGGTCCTCGCCGCGGCGGGCGAAGACGGGGATGCCGTAGGCGGCCACGAGGGCCGCGGCGACCTCGTCCTTCGTCGATAGCGGGTTCGAGGCCGAGAGCGTCACCTGCGCCCCGCCGGCGGCGAGCGTCCGCATCAGGTTCGCGGTCTCGGTCGTGACGTGGAGACACGCCCCGACCCGGATTCCGGCCAGCGGTCGCTCGCGCTCGAACCGCTCGCGGATCAGGCGCAGGACCGGCATCTCGCGCTCGGCCCATTCGATGCGCCGGACGCCCTCGTCGACCAGGCCGAGGTCGGCGACGTCGTGCGGTGGCAGGCTCGTGGTCATGACGGGTGAGACTCCTTGCGGGGTGGGAAGAGCCGGCGCAGCGGGCCGGGCAGAGGCCAGGGCGAGCCGAGCCGGTGGATGAGCCGCTCCTCGAACCGGACGTGCTCCTGGTAGCCGAGCCGCCGGTAGGCTTGGAGGGCGGGCGGGTTGTCGGACCGGACGTTCAGGACGACCTGGTCGCAGAAGCGGAGCAGCTCGGCGGTGACCGCGGCCGTGACGGCCTTCGCATAGCCGCGGCCCCGGTAGTCGGCGTGGGTGAAGACGTTGCCCACGACGGCCAGCCTGGCCTCGCGGCTGATGACGTGCGTGCCGGCCGCGGCGACGAGGCGGCCGCCGGCGCGGATCCCGTAGTAGACGCCCTCGGCGATCGCGCTCGACGGCAGCCACGAAGCGAAGCCGAGCTGATAGAGGCGGTTCAGCTCGCCGATCTCGACCGGCAGCAGGCGGCGGACGTCGGCCGGGTAGGGACGGAAGCTGGCGCGATCGACCCACATCCGGACCATCTGTGGTCCGGGCTCCACCCGGTAGTGGGCCGCGATCGCGGACAGGTGCTCGGGCAGCGCTGCCACGTACGCCGCGCGCGGCCGGATGAGCTCGCGCAGGATCGCCCCGATCCCGTCGC
>JAJYXX010000421.1 GCA_021801545.1 Chloroflexota bacterium
ATCTTCTACCAGGGCCATGCGGCGCCGGGGATCTACGCCCGGGCGTTCCTCGAGGGGCGCTTCACGGAGGATCAGCTCGACCACTTCCGGCGCGAGGTCGTCCCGGGCCAGGGCCTGAGCTCCTATCCGCACCCGCGCCTGATGCCCGACTTCTGGGAGTTCCCGACCGTCTCGATGGGTCTCGGGCCGATCAGCGCGATCTACCAGGCCCGCTTCAACCGCTACCTCCACAACCGAGGCTTGAAGGACACCTCCCGCCAGCGCGTCTGGGCCTTCCTGGGCGACGGCGAGATGGACGAGCCCGAGTCGATCGCGGCGCTCTCGCTCGCCGCACGGGAGGGTCTCGACAACCTGACCTTCGTCATCAACTGCAACCTTCAGCGTCTCGACGGGCCTGTCCGCGGCAACAGCAAGATCATCCAGGAGCTCGAGGGCCTCTTCCGGGGGGCCGGCTGGAACGTCATCAAGGTGATCTGGGGCCGCGAGTGGGACGAGCTCCTCGCTCGCGACGTCGACGGCGTGCTGGTGAACAAGATGAACGAGACGCTCGACGGCGAGTTCCAGAAGTTCTCGGTCGCCGGCGGCGCCTACATCCGCGAGCACTTCTTCGGCCCGGATCCGCGCCTGCGCCGGCTCGTCGAGCACCTCTCGGACGACGACCTGGCCCACCTCCGCCGGGGCGGCCACGACTACCGCAAACTCTATGCCGCGTACAAGGCGGCCACCGAGTACACCGGCGCGCCGACCGTCATTCTGGCCAAGACGATCAAGGGCTGGACACTCGGGCCGCTGGCCGAGGGTCGCAACATCACCCACCAGCTCAAGAAGCTCTCCGAAGCCGAGCTGCGCGTCTTCCGCGACCGCCTCCAGCTGCCGATCCCGGACGAGCAGCTGAAGGACGCCCCGTACTACCACCCGGGGCCCGGCTCACTCGAGGTCGAGTACCTCCAGGAACGCCGGCGCGCCCTCGGCGGGCCGCTCCCGCGACGCGTCGTGCGGGCCGCACCGCTGCCGCCACCCGAGCCGTCGGTCGACGCCGAGTTCGCCGCTGGGAGCGAGATCCCGGTCAGCACGACGATGGCCTTTTCGCGCCTGCTGCGCAACCTGATCCGCGAGCCGCAGCTCGGACGGCAGGTCGTGCCGATCATCCCCGACGAGGCGCGGACGTTCGGCATGGACCCGCTCTTCAAGGAGGTCGGGATCTATGCCGCGCTCGGCCAGCGCTACGAGCCGGTCGACTCGGACCTCGTCCTCTCCTACCGCGAGGCGACCGACGGCCAGGTCCTCGAGGAGGGGATCACCGAGGCCGGTTCGATGGCCTCCTTCCAGGCGGCCGGGACGGCCTACGCGTCGCACGGTGTGGCGACGATCCCCTTCTACATCTTCTACTCGATGTTCGGCTTCCAGCGGACCGGCGACCAGGCCTGGGCCTTCGCCGACGCGCGCGGCCGGGGCTTCATGATGGGCGCGACGGCGGGCCGGACGACGCTCGCCGGCGAGGGGCTCCAGCACGACGACGGCCACTCGCACCTGCTCGCCTCGGTCGTGCCGAACATCCGTGCCTACGACCCGGCGTATGCGTACGAGCTGGCCGCGATCGTCCGTCACGGGATCGAGCGGATGTTCGTCGCCGGTGAGGACGTCTACTACTACATCACCCTCTACAACGAGAACTACCCGATGCCGCCCCGGCCCGACGGCGTCGAGGAGGGGATCGTGCGCGGGCTCTACCGGTTGCGCGAGGCACCGGATGCCGGGCCGCGCGCGCTGCGCGCCCGGCTCGTCGGCAGCGGCGCGATCCTCCAGCAGGTCGTCGCGGCCCAGGGCCTGCTCGCCGAACGGTTCGGGATCGCGGCCGAGGTCTACAGCGCGCCCTCGTTCCAGCAGCTCCGCCGCGAGGCGATCGAGATCGAGCGCTGGAACCGGCTCCACTCGGCCGAGACGCCGCGCCTGCCGTATGTCAGCCAGGTGCTCGGTCCGGACGGCGGCCCGATCGTGGTTGCGACCGACTGGCTGCGCGCCGTCCCCGACATGGTCTCGCGCTGGTTACCGGCCGAGTACACCTCGCTCGGCACGGACGGCTTCGGCCGCAGCGACACCCGCGAGGCGCTGCGGGCCTTCTTCGAGATCGATCCGCCCCACATCGCGGCGGCCACGCTCAGCTCACTCGCCCGGGCCGGCGTGCTGTCGGCCCGGAAAGCGGCCCGGGCGATCCGCGACCTCGGGGTCGATGTCGAGGCCGCGCCCCCGTTCAGAGCCTGAGCCCGAGAGTCAAGCCATCCTGCGAGTGCAATGCAAGGTCGCTTGACCTCTCTCCAGGAGTGCGCATACCATCACCCTGAGCCGGCGAACGCCGGCCCCGACGGCGGAACGCTCGACGCCCGCCGCAGCTTCGAGAAGAACACGAAAGGAACCGTTGCGTGCTCGACGCCGGCGCATTCTCCAGCGGCCTCCTGACCGGCCTCCGCGAGGGGGTCGAGGCGGCGCTGATCGTCAGCATCATCCTCGCCTACCTCGCCCGGACCGGGAACATCCGGCACGCGCCGAAGATCTGGACGGGCGTCGTGGCGGCCGTCGGGCTGAGCCTCGTCCTCGGGGTCGGGATCTACGTCTCGATCGGTGAGCTGCCGGCCCCGTACGAGCAGCTGTTCGAAGGGATCACCCTGCTCGTCGCCGCTGGCGTCGTCACCTGGATGCTGTTCTGGATGCGCCGCCAGGCGGCCGCCGTCGGCGGTGAGCTGCGGGCCGCCGTCGACCGCGTCCTGAGCGAGGGCGGGGCGTTCGGGCTCGCGATCCTCGCCTTCACTGCGGTCGTCCGCGAGGGGATCGAGACGGCGCTCTTCCTCGTCGGTCAGGCGACGACCGCCAGCCGTGGCGCCGATGGGGGCGCCCTGAGCGTCGTCGCCGGCGCGGTCATCGGGCTCCTCCTCGCGACGGCGATCGGCTACGGCCTCTACAAGGGCAGTCGGCGGATCGACCTCTCGGCCTTCTTCCGCTGGACCGGGATCGCGCTGATCGTCATCGCCGCCGGACTGCTCAGCCAGGCCGCCCACGAGTTCATCGAGATCGGCCTCATCCCGTTCGGGGCCCAGACCGCCTACGACATCAGTGCGATCCTGCCCCACGACCGCGGGGTCGGCCAGTTCCTGCGGGCGCTCGTCGGTTACAGCTCCTCGCCCGAGGTGACGACGCTCGTCGTCCACGTCGCGTACCTGGTCGGCGTGCTCACGCTCTACCTGCGCCCGGCGACGCCTCACGGCCCGCGGCCGGCGCGCGAGACGGCCGGGATCGCCGAGGCGACCGAAGGCACGGAGCTCGCTCGCCCCTGAGGCGCCCGTCGGGACGGATCGGGAACCGCCGGTCCGCGGCCGGCGTCTGAGGCT
>JAJYXX010000231.1 GCA_021801545.1 Chloroflexota bacterium
CGTCCGGCTGCCCATCGTCGGCCGGATCCGGACCGAGACGCGGACCGTCCCATCGCCGAGCGGGGCGACCCCCTCGGGCAGGGCGAGGTCGACCGTCCGCGCGAAGTCGGCCACGCCCCCGGAGAGCGAGACCGGGTTCGTGTCGATCCGGCCGAGATCGGCCAGAACGGCCGCGTCGCCCTCGATCGTCACGACCGCCGGGCTGACCGTGACCGAGCTGATCTCGTAGCCGACGCCAGGCGTGCCGACGACGACCGGATTCACCGGCAGCGACTTGCTGACCAGCTGGTTGCCGACGAGGATCCGCACCCGGACCGCCGCCGGGTCGAGCCGGACCTGGGTGACCGCCTCGCCTCTGGCGTCGACGGGGACCAGATCGACCGACTGGTCGATCGAAATCCCTGACGGCTGGATGAGGACTCGAGCCACGGCGCGGGTCACCTGGCTGACGAACGACTGGGGACCGGACACGATGACCTGCAGCGTATCAAGGATCGGATCGCGGACCTCGAGGCCCGGCGGAACTGTTCCTCGGTCGACCTCGACGGGCACAGTCTTGGAGACGAGCGGGTCGAGTCGAACCTGGATCTGGCGCGGGTCGAAGTCGAGGACCCGAACGCGCTGATCGGCAACCAGGACCCGGACGGCGACCGTCACGAACGGGCTGTCGTGCTGTGCCGACACGTCGCTGAGGTCGACGAAGGCCGAGAAGCTCTCGGTCGACAGGCGGTCGGCGACCTCGCGCGGGGCGAAGTAGCGGATGTTGCGTACCTCGCCGAGCGAGCCGAGGATGAAGACCGACGGCGACTGGTTCAACGGCACGATCGGGACCCGCCCGGCCCACACCTGGGCGTTCTGGGAGAGGACGAGACCGGCGTAGAGGAGCGTCGCGAGCACGACCGCCCCGAGCTTGAGCGGCCAGTTGTGGACGACGAAACCGATGAACCGTCTCACTGCCGGGCTCGAACGGCGGCCGCGGCCGGCGGCTCCTCCTCGCCCGCGGGCCTGGTCACGGTCGGGGTCGCGCCGCGCGGCGCAGCCGGACCGCTCAGGCGAGCGCGCGGCGACCAGCGCTGGCCGCCGCGCGGCGGCCGCCCGAAGCGCGGCCGGCCGTGGGCCGGGTTCAGCAAGGCCGTGATCGCCCGGGCGAGCTGCGCCTCGTTCAGGTTGCGCACGATCCGGGCTCGCTCGACGAGGCTGATCTGGCCGTGCTCCTCGGAGACGACCACGACGACGGCGTCGGTCTGCTCGGTGATCCCGAGCGCAGCTCGGTGGCGCGTCCCGAAGCGTTCGGCCTGGACGGTCGTCTCGGCCAGGGGCAGGAGCGCCCCGGCGGCGAGGATCCGCTCACCCCGGATGACGACCGCGCCGTCATGGAGTGCGGAGTGCGGGGTGAAGATCGTCTGGAGCAGGTCGGCCGACAGATCGGCGTGGAGCATCACGCCCGTCTCGGCGATCTCCTCGAGGCCGGTCTCGCGCTCGATGACGATCAGTGCCCCGCGACCCTCGGTTGAGAGCAGGCTGGCCGCCCGGGCGACGGCCGTGGCGACGTTCTCGGCGGTCCGCTGGTCGGCCGGCGCCAGGAGCCAGGCGAGCGAGCCGACCCGCCCGATCTGCTCGAGCGCGCGGCGCAGCTCGGGCTGGAAGATGACGACGAGGGCGAACAGGCCGACGACGGCGCCGGTTTGGAGGATCTGGCTTAGGAGGCGCAGCTCGAGCGCCTGGGCGGCGGCGTAGACACCGAACAGGACCGAGACGCCGATCACGAGGCGGACCGCCCGTGTCCCCCTGATCAGGCTGAAGAGCCAGTAGATGAGCAGGGCGGTGATCGTGATGTCGATCAGCGTGGACAGCCGGACCTGATCGAGGATCGACTGGAGGAGCTGGGACATCGTCGTCTGAGTGTAGCATCGCGACCGATCCCTCCCCGGCGCCCGGCCGGCACGAGGGGCCGGTCCTGGTCGTCAACCGGGGCGACCGGGCTGGTCGGGGTGAACGTGAACGACCTCCAGGAGGCGGGTGCTCGTCAGCATGGCGACCCGCTCGAGCGTCGCGCTGTCCCCTTCGAGCTCGGCGAGGCGGGCAAGGAGCCCGAGCTTCTCGGTCGCCAGATCGCGCCAGCCGCGGGCGAGGTAGAGCTCGACGAGAGCGAGATGGAGCTCCGGGTCGTCGGGCGCGATCGCGAGGGCCCGATAGCAGGCGTCGAGCGCGGCGTCGGCCCGACCGGTCGTGCCGAGTGCGCGAGCCGCCGCGAGGAGGGCATCCCGCGCCGGGCCCGGCGCTCCGGCGTCGATCGCCGCCTCGGCCCGCTCGAGCAGCATCTCCGCCGTCAGGGCGGCCGCCTCCGGTGACGGCGCCGGCGGCGGTGCGGCGGTCTCGGCGGGAGCAGCCGTCCCGGCGGTCTCGGCGATCTCGGTGATCTCGGCGGCGGCAATCGGACTGGGCGCCGGTTCGGGAACGGCGGCGGGTTCGGCCTCGCTGGCAGCGCCGATCCCGGCCTCGGCGGGCTCGACGGGTGCGACGGGCTCGACGGGTGCGACGCCGATCTCGAGCACGCGCAGCGCGCGCGCCAGGGCCTCCTCGGCCGCCCGGTCAGGTCCGCTCTCGCGGATCAGCCGGGCGAGTCGCTGGAGGGAGCGGCGGCGGGCTCGCGACTCGGCGAGCTCGAGCGCGCGGCGGACCGAATCGAGCGCTTCGACGGGCCGGCCGGCGGCATCCTGGATCTCGGCCACGAGATCGAGCGTCCGGGCAGCCTCGACCGCCCGCCCGGCCCGCGCCAGCGCCTCGGCCCGGCCGAGGAGGCCGGCCTCGTCGCGGGGCGCCCGCGCCAGGGCGGCGTCGAAGGCGGCGAGCGCCTCGTCCAGCCGGCCGCGGCGCAGCTGGACGTGACCGATGCTCGTGTGGGGCAGCGCCCGTTCGGTGGCGATCGAGGCCGCCTCCGCGTAGGCCTCGAGGGCCGCCTCGAGCTGACCGCGGAGCGCCGCGACGTGTCCCCGTCGCAGGGCGTCCTTGTACCGCTCGTAGACGGCTTCGCTCACCGGCCGCTCTGCCGGGCTGGACCGGCCGCCTAGCGCTTCGTGTACTGCGGCGCCTTGCGGGCCCGCTTCAGACCGTACTTCTTGCGCTCCTTCATCCGCGGATCGCGGGTAAGCAGGCCGGCCTGGCGCAGCGGCAGGTGATTCACCTCGGGGTCGATCTGGAGGAGCGCCCGGGCGATCCCGTGGCGGATCGCGCCGGCCTGGCCGGTCACGCCGCCGCCTTCGACCTTGATCATCGCGTTGAACCGGCCCTCCGTCCCGGTCACCCGGAACGGCAGACGGAGATCGGACTCGTTGATCGCATTGCCGAAGTGCTCGTCGAGGGAGCGCCCGTTGACGACGATCTCGCCCTCGCCCGGCAGGAGCCGGACGCGAGCAACCGCAGTCTTGCGGCGACCGGTCCCGTGGAAGAATGCGGAAATGGTCATGCTGGCAGGCTCCTCGTCAGGCGAGCGGCTCGGGCCGCTGAGCCTGGTGTGGATGGTCCGGTCCCGGGTAGATCTTCAGCTTGCGAAGCTGCTGGGCCCCGAGCCGGTTGTGCTGGAGCATCCCCTTGACCGCGCGGCGGATCACTTCCTCGGGCCGGCGCTCGAGCAGGTGGCCCAGCGTCTCCTGCTTGAAGCCCTGCGGATAGCCGCTGTGGCGAATGTACAGCTTGGACTCCCGCTTGTCGCGGGTCACCGCGACCCGGGAGGCGTTGAGGACGATGACGTGATCACCCGAGTCGAGGTGGGGCGTGTAGGTGGGCTTGTGCTTGCCCTCGAGGACACGGGCGATCCGCGACGCCAGGCGGCCGAGCGTCTCGTCCGTCGCGTCGACGACGTACCAGCGTCGCTCGATCTCGCTCTCGCGGAGCGTGTATGTCTTCGCGGTCTTCATGGCCTCGTTTCTGTCCTGTCGTCCCGACCCGCGTCACGTCGACCGAGGACGACGCGCCGCAGGCACAACCCCCTGGCCGGTGCCACCGCCCCGTTGAGGGCCGGCCGTCGCGAGGCCAGGATCGCCGCGACCTGTTCTTCATCGATCTTGCCATGGCCGGCCTCGAGCAGGACGGCCACCATCCGGCGGACCATCCCCCGCAGGAACGCGTCGGCCGCGACGTCGATCGTCACGAGCGACCCTGCGCGCCGGACCCGAACCCAGTACACGGTCCGGACCGGCTGGCGGTCCGCCGCCCCGAACGCGCTGAAGTCGTGTCGGCCCACGAGGACCGATCCGACCCGCGCCATCGCAGCGGTGTCGAGCGGAACCCGCACCCCGAGCGCCATCCGCTCGTGAAGCGGGCTGCGCGGCCCGTTCCAGACGGTGTAGCGGTACTCCCGGTACCGCGCCGCATAGCGTGGGTGGAACTCGACCGGGACGCGCCGCAGGTCGCGGATCGCGACGTCTGCCGGAAGGAGCGCGTTGAGCGCCCGCTCCAGCTCCTCCACCGAGAGCCGCCCGACGTAGGTGAACGCGATCACCTGTCCGCTGGCATGCACCCCGGCATCGGTCCGGCCCGCCGCATCGACCCGCTGCCGGATCCTTCCGGACAGACGGCTCAGCGCGACTTCCAGTTCTCCCTGGACCGTCCGGACACCAGGCTGGGCCTGGAACCCGGCGAAGTCCGTGCCGTCATATTCGACCCGCGCGCGGTAGCGCACGGGCGCGCCCTCTCGAGCGCCTATCTTCGTGTTCGTTCCTTCGTCGCTCCTCAGCCGAGCTCGATGCAAGGCGCCGCCGAGCACCGGATGCGAGCGCACCTGGCGGTGCGTGAGCACCGGAGCGGAGGCGGCAACGCCGCAGCGAGCCGGATCAGGGGCGACCTCATACCAGTTCGATCTGGACGATCTCGGCTGCGTCGCCGAGCCGCTGGCCGAGCCGCACGATCCGGGTGTAACCGGACGTCCGATCGGCGTACTTGGGCGCGATCTCATCGAACAGCTTGTTCACGACGAGCGGTTCGTTCGGGAACGCTGCGATGACTGCCCGACGGGCGGCGAGATCGCCCCGCTTGGCGAGGGTGATCATCTGCTCCACGCGACCGCGAACCTCCTTGGCCTTCGCCTCGGTGGTCCGCACCCGCTCGTAGCGCAGGATCGAGACGGTGAGGTTCTTGTAGAGCGCCATCCGCGGACCGTGCTTGCGGCTGAGCTTGCGGCCGTCGATCCGATGTGCCATGACTCAGCCCTCCTCGTCGGCCGCAAACGGCTCATCGGCGGACTCCTCGTCGTCGAGCGGCGCGTCGTCGAGCTCGCCGTCCGCCCCAGCGCCGGGTTCGCTGTCAGCAACGATGAAGCCGCGCATCCGGAGGCGCTCCTTCATCTCGTCGAGCGACTTCTTGCCGAAGTTGCGCATCCGGAGCAGGTCGTCGTCCGAGAGCTGGAGGAGCTGGCCGACCTTGACGATGTTGTTGCGCTTCAGCGAGTTGTAGGCCCGCATCGGCAGATCGAGCTCCTCGATCGGCATGTCGAGCATGTTCGGCGGCAGGGCCGGGAGACCGGCCGCAGAGCGGTCGGCCCCGGTGGCAACCAGGCCGATCGTGACAAACGGTTGGAACTGCCGGACGAGGATGTCGGCGGCGCGCGAGAGCGCCTCCTCGGGGGTGATCGTGCCGTCCGTCTCGATCTCGATCGTCAGCTTGTCGTAGTTCGTCATCTGGCCGACGCGCATCGCCTCGACCCAGTAGTTCACCTTGCGGACGGGGGTGAAGATCGCGTCGACCGAGATGACGCCGATCGGCAGCGACTCGGCCCGGTCGGCCGAGACGTAGCCGATGCCGCGCTCCACGGTCAGGTCCATCTCGATCGTCACGTCGTCCGAATCGAGCGTCATGAGGAGCTGCTCGGGGTTGACGATCTCGACGTCGGCCGACTCGGTGATATCGGCTGCGGCGACCGGGCCGGCCCCGCTCTTGATCAGCTTCAGCTGCACCGGGTGGGAGGCGAAGCTCTTGAGGCGGAGCTTCTTCACGTTGAGGACGATCTGGGTGACGTCCTCCTTCACACCCGGGATCGTGGAAAACTCCTGGTACACGTCCCGGATCTGGATGGCGGTGACGGCCGCGCCCTCGAGCGAGGAAAGGAGCACGCGGCGCAGGGCGTTGCCAAGCGTGACGCCATACCCGGCCTGGAGCGGCCCGGCCTCGTACTTGGCGTACGTGCCGCGGTCCTCGACCGGCTCGATCTGCGGGCTCTCGAGTTCGATCATGGTCTGGGGGTTACCTCGAGTAGTACTCGACCACGAGCTGCTCGTTGAGGTCGAGCGGCATCTGGTCGCGGCGCGGCAGGTCGACGACGGTGCCGGCAAGCTTGGCTGGTTCCACGCTCAGCCACTCCGGCGCCTGGTGGGAGCGGAGCGTCTCCTTGGCCATCTTGAACGGCTCGCGGCTGGCCCGTGACTCACGGACCGCGACCCGGTCGCCCGGCTTGAGCTGGAAGGACGGGGTGCTCGTCGGGCGCCCGTTCACCGCGAAGTGACCGTGACCCACGAGCTGGCGGGCCTGGGCGCGCGAGTTCGCGAACCCGAGCCGATAGACGACGTTGTCGAGACGGAGCTCGAGCATCCGGAGCAGGTTCTCGCCGGTCACGCCCGGGCGCGCCTCGGCCAGGTCGAAGTAGTTGCGGAACTGGCGCTCGAGAACCGCGTAGACGCGGCGGACCTTCTGCTTCTCGCGCAGCTGAACGCCGTAGTCGCCGACCTTGCGCCGGCGCACGCCGTGCTGGCCGGGAGGACTGGGCCGTCGCTCGAACGCGCACTTCTTCGTATAGCACCGCGCCCCCTTGAGGAAGAGCTTCGCGCCCTCCCGGCGGCACAGGCGGCAGACTGATTCGGTGTAACGGGCCATTGGATCCCCCCTCGCTCAGACCCGGCGCCGCTTCGGCGGGCGGCAGCCGTTGTGCGGGATGGGCGTGACGTCGGTGATCGCGGTGACCTCGAGGCCGGCCGCCTGGAGCGACCGGATCGCCTGCTCGCGGCCGGCGCCCGGGCCCTTCACGTAGACCTCCACCTGGCGCATGCCGTGCTCCATCGCGCGACGGGCAGCCCCGTCCGCGCTGAGCGCGGCCGCGTACGGCGTGCTCTTGCGGGAGCCCTTGAACCCGGCGACCCCGGCCGAACCCCAGCTGATGACGGCACCCGCCGGGTCCGTGATCGTGATGATCGTGTTGTTGAACGTCGCCTGGATATGGGCGCGCCCCTGGGGCACGTTCTTCCGTTCCCGGCGTCGTTGCCTGGTCGCCCGCTTGCGCTCGGCCATGCCTCTGTCAGACCCCTTACTTCTTCCGCCGAACGCCGACCGTCTTCTTCGGTCCGCGCCGCTGGCGTGCGTTCGTCTTCGTTCGCTGGCCCCGCACCGGCAGGTTGCGCCGATGGCGCAGGCCACGGTACGAGCCAATCTCGATCAGCCGCTTGACGTTCAACGCGACCTCGCGACGCAGGTCCCCCTCGACCTTGTAGCGACGGTCGATGAGCTCGCGCAGCCGGTTCGCCTGCTCCTCGGTCAGATCCCGGACCCGGGTGTCCGGGTTGATGTTCGTCTGAGCAAGGATCTTCTGGCTGGTCGGCAGGCCGATCCCGTAGACATACGTGAGGGCGACTTCGACGCGCTTTTCGCGCGGGATGTCGACGCCAGCGATGCGTGCCATCGGTTACCCCTGCCGCTGCTTGTGCTTCGGATTGGTGCAGATGACCATCACGGTGCCATGGCGACGGATGACCTTGCAGTTGTCGCAGCGCGCCTTGACGGAGGCTCTGACTTTCAACGGACCCTCGATCTGTATGACAGGTGATGCGTTACTTCAGGCGGTACGTGATCCGACCCCGTGAGAGATCGTACGGAGAGAGCTCGACGCGGACCCGGTCACCGGGCAGGATCCTGATGAAGTTCATCCGGAGCTTGCCACTGATGTGGGCCAGGACGCGGTGGCCGTTCTCGAGCTCGACGGCGAACATGGTGTTCGGGAGCGGCTCGATGACCGTTCCTTCGACTTCGATCGCGTCCTTCTTGGCCACAGGCTCTTCGTCTTCCCTTTCTCGTGATGAGTGCCGGCCTCAGGGCCGACACACGAACGCAAAGGGTACCAAAATTGCCGCACTCCGGCAACCCGGCCCCCGTCACGCCATCACGCGACCGTCAGGATCTCGGGGCCATGCTCGGTCACCGCGATCGTGTGCTCGAAATGAGCCGCCAGCGAGCCGTCGCGCGTGGCGACGGTCCAGCCGTCGGGCTTGATGTAGGTCTCCGCCCGCCCCAGGGTGAACATCGGCTCGATCGCCAGGCAGATCCCCGGCGCGAGCTGCAGGCCCTTCGAGGCCGACCTGAAGTTCGGGACCTGGGGCTCTTCGTGCATCGAGGTGCCGATCCCGTGCCCGACGAACTGGCGGACGATCCCGTAGCCACCCGCCCGGGCGACCCCCTCGACCGCCGCGCCGATGTCGCCGATCCGGTTGCCCGCCACTGCGGCCCCGATCCCGGCCATCATCGCCAGGCGAGTCGTCTCGACGAGTTGGCGCGCCTCGGGCGGGGCGTCGCCGACGATGAACGTGCGGGCCGCATCGCCGTGCCAGCCCTCGACGATCGCGCCTGCATCGACCGAGACGATCTGGCCCTCCCGGATGACCCGCTCGCCGGGGATGCCGTGGACCACCTCGTCGTCGATCGAGACGCAGATGCTCGCCGGGAAGGCCCCCGGCCCGCTGCCGTACTTCCCGCCACCGAGGTAACCCTTGAACGAGGGCACCGCCCCGGAGGCACGGATGTGGCGTTCGGCGAGCGCATCGAGGTGGGCGGTCGTGACGCCCGGCCGAAGTGCCTCCTCGAGGAGTGCCAGAATCTCGGCGACGATCCGTCCCGCCCGGCGCATCTTCGCGATCTCGCCACGCGACTTCCGGGTGACCATGCTCAGGCCCGCCAGTACGGCTTCGGCTCGATCGCGTCGAGCAGGTCGGCGGTGACCGCCGCGATCGGACGCCGACCGTCGACGGTTCGCAGGATGCCGAGCGGGCGATAGTACTCGACGACCTCCCCCAACCCGTCCAGCTGGTTCTCCAGGCGCGCCTTCACGACCTCGGGCCGGTCGTCGTCGCGCTGGACGAGCGGCGAACCATCGACGTCGCAGATCCCGGGCACGCGCGGTGGGTAGGCCGCCTCGTGGTAGGTGTGGCCGTGGGCCTGGCAGACCCAGCGCCCGGACAAGCGCGCGAGCAGCTCCTCCTCGGGAACGGCGATGTAGAGGGCGAGCTCGACCCGGGTACCGCGCCGGGCGAGCGCCTCGTCGAGCGCGACCGCCTGTGCCCGGTTGCGCGGGAAGCCATCGAGGATCACCCCGTGTGATGCATCCGGCGCATCGAGCCGCTCGAGGAGCATCCGCACGGTCGTATCGTCGGGCACGAACTCGCCTCGCTCCATGTACTGCTTCACCTCGAGGCCCAGCGGGGTCGCGGCGCGGACGGCGGCTCGAAAGAGATCGCCAGTGGCGATCCGCGGCAGGCCGAGGTGGCGCGCCAGGATGTGGGCCTGGGTGCCCTTGCCCGCCCCCGGAGCACCGAGCAGGACGAGGATCCTCATCGGGCCGCCCGGGAGCGGGCCTCTCGTAGTCCGCCCGGCGGGCGGCCAGAAGCCATCCCTCGACGACCGCCCCCGGACCGGCTCACCTGATGAAGCCCTCGTAGTTGCGCATCATCAGCTGGGCCTCCACCTGCTTCATCGTCTCCACGACGACGCTGACGACGATCAGCAGGCTCGTGCCGCCGAGCGAGAGTCCCCCGAGACCGGGCAGGACCGCGCTGACGACGAACGGAGCGACGGCGACGGCGCCGAGGAAGAACGCCCCCGCGATCGTGATCCGCTGCACGACCCGGGCGAGGTAGTCCTGGGTGGGACGCCCGGGACGGATCCCCGGGATGAACCCGCCGTTCTTGCGAAGCTGCTCGGCGGTCTCGTCCGGTTTGAACGTGAACGCGGTGTAGAAGTACGTGAAGCCGACGGTCAGCAGGAAGTAGAGCAACCCGTAGATGAACTGGTTCTGGAAGAAGCTGACGATCGCCTGGGCGGCGTCCCTGACGAACCCCACCTGGGAGGTCGTGAAGTACTGAGCGATCTGGCTCGGGAAGAGCAGGATGCTGACCGCGAAGATGATCGGGATGACGCCCGCCTGGTTCACCCGCAAGGGCAGGAACGTCGAGCCGCCCTGGTACATCCGCCGGCCGCGGACCCGGCTGGCGTACTGGATCGGGATCCGCCGCTGGCCCTCCTGGATGTAGATGATCACTGCGACCGCGGCGAAGCCGAGGACGGCGAAGACGATCGCCGAGGCCCAGTCCGGGCTCTCGAGGAAGCGCTGGATGGCGACCGGCACGCGGCTCACGATGCCCGCGAAGATGATGAAGCTGATGCCATTGCCGATCCCCTTCTCCGTGATCAGCTCGCCGAGCCACATGAGAAGGACCGACCCGGCGGTCAGGGTGAGGATCTGGGTGATCGTCTCGAGACTGGCCAGATCGAACCGCCCGGTGAGGATGCGCTGCGAGTTCAGGAGGGCGAGGAAGCCGTACGCCTGGAGCATCGCGAGCGGGACGGCCAGGTAGCGGGTGTACTGGTTGATCTTGTTGCGCCCGTACTCACCCTCGCGGCTCAGCGCGGTGAGCGCCGGGATCACCCCGGTCATCAGCTGGATGATGATCGAGGCGTTGATGTACGGGTTCACCCCGAGTCCGACGACCGAGAAGTTCGACAGGCCGCCACCCGAGAAGAGGTCGAGCAGCCCGAAGAGCTGGTTGCCCGCGAAGAAGTCGGCGAGGGCGGTTCGGTCGACGCCCGGCACCGGCACCTGGGCCAGGATCCTGAACACGACGAGGATCCCCAGGACGAAGAGGATCCGGCGCCGGATGTCCGGCGCCCGAAACGCATTGATCAGGGATTCGAACACGGGTCAGGCGTCCCCGCCCGGTGCATCAGTGGTCTCGTCAACCTCCGCCGGGAGGCGCAGGGCCGCCAGCGGTGCGCTCGGGATCTCGAGGACCTGGATGCTGCCGCCGGCCGCCTCGACCTTCGCCACGGCGCTCTTGCTGAAGGCGTCGGCGACGACGAAGAGCGGAACGGTCACCTCGCCATGGCCCAGCACCTTGAGTGGCTTGTCGAGCGTGCTGACGAGACCGACGGCGCGGAGGATCTCCTGGTTGATCGTGATCGGGGCCGGCGTGCTCGCCTTGCCCGTCGAGCCGGCGGCCGGGAGACCGCCGGGGGCGAGGGCGCCGAGCTCGACGAGCGCGGCAATCCGCCCGACGTTCACGACCTCGTAGTCGATCTTGAACCGGTTCTTGAACCCGCGCAGCTTCGGGATCCGGACGTGGATCGGCGTCTGGCCACCCTCGAACCAGGGCGGGATCGAGCCGCCCGTGCGCGCCTTCTGGCCCTTCGTGCCGCGCCCGGCCGTCTTGCCCTTGCCCGCCGCGATGCCCCGGCCGACGCGGGTCCGGGGCGTCCGGGAACCCGCGGCCGGACGCAGATCGTGCAGCTTCATGACTTCTCCTCGGCGCCGGCCTCGGGAACCTCCTCGACCTCGACGAGGAACCGGACCTGGCGGACCATGCCGCGGGTTGCCGCGTTGTCGGGGATCTCCACGGTGTCGCCGATCCGATGCAGGCCCAGGGCCCGGATCGTCGCGCGATTGCGGGCGACGTGGCTGATCGTGCTCTTGACCTGGGTGACGCGCAGCTTACCGGCCATCGCCAGCCTCCGACACGGGCTGCCCGGGGATGAAGCTGCGCAGCGTCACGCCCCGCCGGGCACTCAGCTCCTCGGCCGAGTGGAGGCTGCGCAGCGCCTCGATCGTGGCCCGGGTGACGTTCACCGGGTTCGTCGAGCCGTGCGTCTTGGCCAGGATGTCGCGGATCCCGGCCGCCTCGACAACCGCCCGCACGGAACCGCCGGCCACGACACCGGTGCCCCGCGAGGCTGGCTTCAACAGCACCCGAGAGGCGGAGAACTCCTGGCGCACCTCGTGGGGAATCGTCGTCCCGACGAGCGGGATCCGGATGAGGTTCTTCTTCGCATCCTCGACGCCCTTGCGGATCGCCTCGGGAACCTCACCGGCCTTGCCGAGCCCGGCTCCGACGTGGCCCGCGCCGTCGCCGACGACGACGATCGCGCTGAACGAGAACCGCCGGCCACCCTTGACGACCTTGGCGACGCGGTTGATCTGGACGACGCGCTCCTCGAGCGCGAGCTTGCTGGGGTCGATCCTGGCCACGTGTCAGCTCCTTCCGATCAGAACTCGAGACCGGCTTCGCGGGCGGCATCGGCGAGCGACTTGATCCGCCCGTGGTACCGGAACCCGGCTCGATCGAAGACGACACGCTCGACGCCGGCAGACCTTGCCCGCTCGGCGACGAGTCGACCGACGATCTTCGCGTCCTCGGTCTTCGTCTGCTTGGACCCGCGGAGTTCCCGCTCGACGGTCGACGCCGCAGCGAGCGTTCGGCCGGTCGAGTCGTCGATCACCTGGGCATAGATGTGGTTGAGGCTGCGGAACACCGCGAGACGCGGGCGCGACGGTGTGCCCACCGTGTGGAGGCGGATCCGCTCGTGGCGCTTCTGTCGCGCGATGCCCCGGCTGGCTGCCTGGGTCATCGGGTGCGTTCCTTCGTACTCGGGGTCATCGTCACTTCTTGCCGCCGATCTTGCCGGCCTTGCCAGCCTTGCGGCGGACCCGCTCGCCGGCGTACTTCACGCCCTTGCCCTTGTAGGGCTCGGGCTTGCGGGTGGCGCGGACGCGAGCGGCAACCTGGCCGACGAGTTCCTTGTCGATGCCGACGACCGCGAGCCGGGTCGGGTTCTCCAGCTCGAAGCCGATGCCCACCGGCGGCTCGATCTCGACCGGGTGGCTGTAGCCGAGGCTCAGCTGGAGTTTCTCGCCCACCTTCTGGGCGCGGTAACCGACACCGGTGATCTCGAGCCCCTTGCGATAGCCGTTCGTCACACCCTCGACCATGTTGGCCATGAGGGTACGGGTGAGACCGTGGAGCTGGCGATGCATCTTCGCCTCGCTCGGACGCTCCACGAAGAGCATGCCCTCCTCCTGGCGGACGATCATGTCCGGGTGGAGGTCACGCCGGAGCGTCCCCTTCGGGCCGGTGACGGTGATCGAACGCCCCTCTAGGGTGACGCTGACGCCGCTCGGGACGGCGATGGGAGCGCGACCGATTCGTGACATTCGTCCCCCTACCAGACGTAGGCGAGGACTTCGCCGCCGAGCTGGGCCTTGCGGGCCTGCGCGCCGGTCATGATCCCCTGGCTGGTGCTGACGATAACGATCCCGAGGCCACCGAGGACCCGGGGGATCTCGGTCTTGCGGGCGTAGACACGGAGGCCCGGCTTGCTGATCCGCTTGAGCCCGGAGACGACGGACACCTTGCCGTCGACGTACTTCAGGGTGAGCCGCAGCACCTGAGTGGGGCCGTCTCGATCCTCGCGCACGTCGGCGATGAAGCCCTCGTCCTTGAGGATCCGGGCGATTTCGCGCTTCGTGCGCGAGGCCGGCACGACCACCTCGGTATGCCTCGCGCGCGACGCGTTGCGGATGCGGGTGAGCATGTCCGCGATCGGGTCGGAGATGTTCATCGGTTCCCTACCAGCTCGACTTCGTGACGCCCGGCAGCTCGCCCTGGAGCGCTCGCTCCCGGAAGCAGATGCGGCAGAGCGCGAATCGCCGGATGTAGGCACGCGGCCGGCCACAGACGGTGCAGCGGTGATGGGCCTGCACCTTGTGCTTGGGGAGCCGCTTTGCCTTGGCGATCATCGATTTCTTGGCCATGGATCTCCCTCCCCGCGCCTAGCCGGCGAAGGGCATGCCGAGGAGCTCGAGCAGACGCTTCGATTCCTCGTCGGTCTTCGCCGTCGTCACGATGCTGATCTCCAGCCCGCGGAGACGGTCCACCTTGTCGTAGTCGATCTCCGGGAAGGCGAGCTGCTCCCGAAGCCCCAGTGAGTAGTTGCCGCGGCCGTCGAAGGACTTGCCGGGCACGCCGCGGAAGTCGCGGATCCGGGGCAGGGCGAGCGTCGTCAGGCGCTCGAGGAAGTCCCACATCCGCTCGCCCCGCAGTGTCACCTTCACCCCGATCGGGTTCCCCGTCCGGAGACGGAACTGCGAGATCGAGCGCCGGGCCCGGGTGACGATCGGCTTCTGGCCGGTGATCATCGCGATGTCGCCGACGGTGGCATCGATCGCCTTGGCGTTCTGGAGCGCCTCGCCGAGGCCGACGTTGACGACGATCTTCGAGAGGCGCGGCACCCGCATCGGGTTGTCGTAGCCGAACTGCTTGCGCAGGGCGGGCACGACCTCCTCGCGGTAGCGTTCGCGAAGGCGGTTCATCAGGCCTTCACCTCCAGCTGCTCACCGCAGTGGCGGCAGACGCGGACGCGCCGACCGTTCTCGAGGGTGACGTGCGAGACCCGCGTCGGCTGATCGCAGCGCGGGCAGACGAGCATCACCTTGCCGATCGCCAGCGGCTGGGGAATCTCGAGGATCCCGCCCTGCTGGACGGCCGGCACACGATCGGTCTGGCTGGCCTTCGGGCGCGGCTTCGTGTGGCGCTTGGCGATGTTCAGCCCGCCGACGACGACGTACGCGCCGCGCAGCGTCTTGGCGGGCGAGGCGGCGACGCCGTAGCCGCGCGACGACGAACGGGGGCGATGGTGAACGCGCTCGACGACGCCACGCTTGCCGGCGTCCTTGCCGCTGAGCACGACAACCGTGTCGCCCTTGCGGATCTCGGGGATCCGCGCCGGGGTAGCCGGGGTGCGCGTCATCTAGAGCACCTCCGGGGCGAGCGAGACGATCTTCATGTAATTGCGGTCGCGCAGCTCGCGGGCGACCGGGCCGAAGATCCGGGTGCCGCGGGGGTTGCCCTGGTTGTTGATGAGCACGGCCGCGTTCTCGTCGAAGCGGATGTAGCTGCCGTCGGGGCGCCCGTACTCCTTGGCCGTGCGGACGATCACCGCCCGGACAACGTCCCCCTTCTTGACGGCCGCGTTCGGGATCGCGGTCTTGACGCTGGCAATGATGACGTCCCCGACACCGGCGGTCGTCTTCTGCGAGCGGCCCATCACCCGGATCGCCTGGATCGTCCGGGCCCCGGTGTTGTCGGCAACCTTGAGGCGGGTCTGCATCTGGATCATGCCGACGTCTCCTCACCCTCGGCCGAGCGGGCTTTGCCGGGGTGTGCGGCGGCATGAATCGCCTCGACGGTCTCGGCCTCCTCGGCCACGATCTCGCTCGGGATGCCGTGCTCGCCGGCGCGGGCCACGATCTCGACGAGCCGCCAGCGCTTCGTCGCCGACAGCGGCCGTGATTCCTCGATCAGGACCGTGTCGCCAACGTGCGCCTCGTTCAGCTCGTCGTGCGCCTTGAACTTCGTCGTCAAGCGGATCACCCGCTTGTAGAGGGGATGCCGCGCGAGCCGGGCGACGGACACGACGATCGTCTTGTCCATCTTGTCGCTCACGACGCGGCCGACCTTCGTCTTCCGCTTGCCTGTGGTCACGGTGGTGGTGGCTCCTGTCATCGCGTGATCTCCCGTCACGCCGTCCGACCGAGCTTCCGCTCGTTCTGGACGGTGAGGATCCGCGCGATCGTTCGACGGGTCTGGGGGATGGTGCTGTAGTCCTTGAGCTGACGGGTCGAGAGCTGGAAGCGCGCCTGCCAGAGCTCCTGCTTCGCATCGCGGAGCGCCTGCTCGAGCTCGGCGTCGGAGAACGCTCGGACCTTATCGATGTCCATCTGACGCCTCCTGCACGCCCTCGCGCACGACGACACGCGTCGCGACCGGGAGCTTGTGGCTGGCCAGGCGCATCGCCTCGACGGCCTCGTCATGGCCGATGCCGGCCATCTCGAAGAGGATCCGGCCCGGCTTGACGACCGCGACCCAGTGGTCGGGGGCGCCCTTGCCGGAGCCCATCCGGGTCTCGGCCGGCTTCTTCGTCGCCGGCTTGTCCGGGAAGATGCGGATCCAGATCTTGCCGCCGCGCTTCACCGAGCGGGTCATCGCCCGCCGCGCGGCTTCAATCTGGCGGCTCGTGATCCAGGCCGGCTCGAGAGTAGCGAGCCCAAAGTCGCCGAAGGCGACTGTATGGCCACCCTTCGCCAGGCCCGACATCCGGCCGCGCATGACCTTGCGATGCTTGACGCGTCGCGGCATCAGCATGGCTACGCTCCTCCCGCTGCGCCGGCCACGGCCACAGCCGGTGCCTCACGTCGAGCCGTTCGCTCCGGGGCGATGTCGCCGCGGTAGATCCAGACCTTGACGCCGATCCGGCCGTACGTCGTGTGGGCGTGGACCTGGCCGTAGCTGATGTCCGCCCGGAGCGTGCCGAGCGGGATCCGCCCCTCGCGATCCCACTCGCGACGGGCCATCTCCGAACCGCCGAGCCGACCGGCGACGGCGATCTTCACGCCCTTCGCGCCGGCCTTCATCGTCCGCTGGATCGACTGCTTCATCGCCTTCTTGAACGCGATCCGGCGGCTCAGCTGCTGGGCGACATTCATCGCCACCAGGTAGGCGTCGAGCTCGGGCTGGCGGATCTCCTTGATCTCCAGCTTCACCTTGCGCTTCGTGAGCGCACCGATCTGCTGGCGCAGGATCTCGACGTTCGCGCCGCCCTTGCCGATGACGATCCCCGGCTTGGCCGTGTGGACCGTCACCGTCACGTGGTTGATGCCGCGCTCGATCTCGACCTGGCTGACGCTCGCGTTGGCGAGCCGCTTCGCAACGAGCTGGCGGATGGCGATGTCCTCCTGAAGGAGGCTCGTGTACTCCTTGTCCGCGTACCACTTCGCGGTCCAGGTGTGAGAGACACCAAGCCGGAAGCCGTACGGGTGGACCTTGTGTCCCATGCTCAGGCCTCCCGGTCCGCGACGACGATCGTGATCTGGGTCATGGGCTTGTGGATCGGGAACGCCCGACCCTGGGCCCGCGGCCGCCAGCGCTTGATCGTCGGCCCCTCATTGGCATGAGCCTCGACGACGACCAGGTCTTCGGCGGACAGGTTGTGGTTGTTCTCGGCATTCGCGGTCGCGCTCTTCAGCACGGCCGCGACGTCCCGGGCGGCCCGCTGGGGCATGAACCGCAGGAGCGCGGCGGCATCCTCGACCGGTCGGCCCTTGATCGCCTGGGTGACGAGGCGGACCTTGCGGGTGGAACCGCGGAGATACTTGGCGGTGGCGGAAACGCGCACGGTCCGGCCCCTACTTCAGCGACGTCGACCGCTCGGTGTGCTTCCCGTGACCGCGGAACGTGCGGGTGGGAGCGAACTCACCGAGCCGGTGGCCGACCATGTTCTCGGTCACGTAGACCGGGATGTGCTTCTTGCCGTTGTACACGGCGATCGTGTGCCCGATGAAGTCGGGAAAGATCACCGACGCCCGAGACCAGGTCTTGACGACCCGCTTCTCGCTGCGCTTGTTCATCTCCTGGACGCGGCCGAGGAGCCGCGCCTCGACGAACGGCCCTTTCTTGACCGAACGCGACATGCTCTTGCCTCCTCTCCGCTACTTGCGGTGCCTGGACCGCACGATGAGGCGGCCGGTGGTCTTCGAACGACGGGTGCGGTAGCCCATCGCGGGCTTGCCCCACGGCGTCTTGGGCGGCATGCCGGTCGGCGACTTGCCCTCGCCGCCGCCGTGCGGATGGTCGCGCGGCGTCATCGCGACGCCCCGGACCTCCGGGCGCCGACCGAGATGGCGGGCCCGCCCGGCCTTGCCCAGATTCTGGTTCTCGTGATCGAGGTTCGAGACCTGCCCGATCGTGGCCACGCACCGGATGCTGACCCGGCGCACCTCGCCGGAGGGCAGGCGCACCTGGGCGTACTCACCCTCCTTGGCGAGCAGCTGGGCCGAGGCACCAGCCGAACGGACGATCTGGCCGCCGCGCCCGGGCACGAGCTCGATGTTGTGGATCGTCGTGCCGAGCGGGATCGTCGCGATCGGCAGCGCGTTGCCGACCCGGGCCTCGGCCTCGGGACCGGCCACCACGACGTCGCCGACCTTCAGGCCATGGGGCAGGAGCATGTAGCGCTTCTCGCCGTCGCGGTAGTGGAGCAGCCCGATCCGCGCCGAGCGGTTCGGGTCGTACTCGATCGTCGCCAGGCGGGCCGGGACGCCGATCTTGTCACGCTTGAAGTCGATCCGGCGGTAGTGCTGCTTCTCCCCGCCGCCGCGGTGGCGAACGGTCATCCGGCCCGCGTTGTTGCGGCCGGAGGTGCGCTTCTGGGGCTCGAGGAGCGGCTTGTACGGCTCGCGGGTCGTGACCTCCTCGAACGTCGAACGGGTCATGAACCGGCGGCCCGGGGAGGTCGGCTTGTAGCTGCGAAGCGGCATCTCAGACCCCCTCGAAGAACTCGATCTTCTGGCCGGCAGCCAGCGTCACGATCGCCTTGCGCCAGGGCGAGGTGTGACCGACGATCCGGCCGCGCCGCGTCCCGCGGCGCTTCTCCCTCGCTTTCGTGGTCAGGACGTTCACCCCGACCACGGTCACCTTCTCCTGCTTATAGAGCTCCTCGATCGCGGCCTTGATCTGGATCTTGTTCGCCTCCGGATGGACCTCGAAGGTGTACTTGCCGCGCTGGGACTCATCCATCGACTTCTCGCTGATGATGGGGCGGATGATCACCTCGTGGGCGGTGAGGCTCATGTGTACACCTCCTCCATCCGGGCGAGGGCCGGCTGCTCGATCAGGACCACGTCCGCCTTGAGCAGGTCGACGACGTTCAGCGAGTCGGCCAGGATCACGTTGACCTTCGGCAGGTTGCGGGCCGACAGCTCGAGCTTCTCGTCACGCGCCGGGGCAACGACGAGCACCCGCCCGGTGGCCGCCAACGCATCGAGCACCCCGACGAAGTCCTTCGTCCGGATCGCCTCGAGACCGAACGAGTCGATCACCCGGATCGCATCGTCGCTGAACTTCGAGGTGAGCGCGCCGCGCAGCGCGAGCCGCTTCATCCGGCGCGGCAGGCGCTGCTCGTACGAGCGCGGATGCGGGCCGAAGACGACCCCGCCGCCGGCGAAATGGGGCGCGCGCCGCGACCCCTGGCGAGCCCGGCCGGTGCCCTTCTGGCGGTACGGCTTGCGACCACCGCCGCGAACCTCGCCCCGGGTCTTCGTGTCGTGGGTGCCGAGGTGGCGACCGGCCAGCTGCGCGGTCACGACCTGGTGGAGGACGGCAGCGTTGACCGGCGCCGCGAAGAGCTCGTCGGGCAGCTCGACGCTGCCGACCGACGCCCCGGTTCGATCGTAGAGGGTGGTCTGCGGCATCGCTAGGCCTTCTTCACGAGGATGAGCGCGTTGCGCGCGCCCGGCAGGGACCCCTTCACGAGGATGAGGTTGCGCTCCGGGTCGGTGCGCACGACGCGCAGCTTCTTGGTCGTCGTCCGGGCATCGCCCAGGTGGCCCGCCATCCGGAGGCCCTTGTAGACCCGGCCCGGCGTCGTGCCCGGCCCGATCGAGCCCGGCTCGCGGTGATGGTCCGAGCCGTGGGTCTTCGGGCCACGCTTGAAGTGGTGGCGCTTGATGTGGCCGGCGAAGCCCTTGCCCTTCGAGACGCCGGTGACGTCGACGAGATCACCGGGCGCGAACAGGCTGACGTCGAGCTTCTGTCCGACCTCGAAGGCGTCGACGTCCTCGACCCGGAACTCGCGGATCGTGCTCAGCGGCGGGAGACCGCGCAGCTGACCGCGCTCGGGCTTCGTGATCTTCTTCGACTCCTCGGTCCCGAGCTGGACGGCGCTGTAGCCGTCGCGGGCCGGGGTGCGCAGCCGGGTGACCGTGTTCGGCTCGACGGCGACGACGCTCACCACGACCATCGTCCCGTCGTCCTGGAAGACCTGAGTCATGCCGACCTTGCGGCCAATAAGACCGATTGACATCACGAGAATCCCTTCATCGCGCGGTTGCCCGCGCACAGGGCAAGGCGCCGCTGAGCACGCGAGCGAGCGCACTCCGACGTGCGTGAGCGAACGCGCGCAGGCGGCAACGCGGCCATGGGCCGGGAGAGCGTGCGATGATTCATCACATCTTGATCTCGATGTCGACGCCCGCCGCGAGCGAGAGTCGCATCAGCGCATCGACCGTCTTCGACGACGGGTCGAGGATGTCGACGAGTCGCTTGTGGGTCCGGATCTCGAACTGCTCCCGGCTGTCCTTGTCGATGAAGGGCGAGCGGAGGACGGTGAACTTCTCGATCCGAGTCGGCAGCGGCACCGGCCCGACGACGTCGGCGCCGGTCCGCTGGGCCGTCTCCACGATCTGGGCCGCCGACTGGTCGAGCAGTCGGTGGTCGTAGGCCTTGAGGCGGATCCTGATCCGCTGCTTCGCCATCGCGCGCCTACTCGACGATGCTCACGATCGCGCCGGCACCGACGGTCCGACCACCCTCGCGGATGGCGAACCGCTGGCCGACCTCGAGCGCGATCGGGGTGATGAGCTCGACGCTCAT